>JAGBJJ010000085.1 GCA_017934525.1 Prevotella sp. | reverse complement strand
GTAACCCACGAATGCTCCCTTGTCGTTCTTGAAGTAGCTTTTCAGGTACACCGTGCGGTCGCGGTGCTCCTCAGGATAGATATTGCTGATGCGGATGTGCAGGATGAGCGCCACCACCATTGCCGAGGCGATGGCCACCGCTGTGCCCGCGACGTAGATAGCGGAGAAGAGCTTGTCTTCGCGGATGAGTGCAAAGGCGTGTCGTATGATCTTAATCATTCGTGTAATTCGTGAAATTCGTGGTCGAAAATAATCTGTGGTTCTTTTATCACTGTATCTGTCGTCCGTCGAGGAATTTGATAATCCTGTCTGTCTGGGCGGCCTGCTGCTCGTTGTGGGTCACCATGACGATGGTGCGGCCGTCCTCGCGGTTCAGGCGGTGGAGCAGTTCCATGATCTCCGCACCCATCTTCGAGTCGAGGTTACCCGTTGGCTCGTCGGCCAGAAGGATTTCAGGGTTGCCGATGATGGCGCGGGCGATGGCCACGCGCTGGCACTGTCCGCCGGAGAGCTGCGTGGGACGGTGCTTCATGCGGTGAGAGAGGCCGACGCGCTCGATGACCTCCTTGGCCAGTCGGATGCGCTCGCCGCTGCGCACGCCACGGTAGATGAGCGGCAGCTGCACGTTGTCGAGGACGTTGAGCGTCGGGATGAGGTGGAACGACTGGAAGACGAAGCCCAGCGTCTTGTTGCGCAGTTCAGCGAGGCGGTTGTCGCTCAGTTTCGGGTCTATCTTCGTGCCGCACAGCTCAATCTCGCCGCTCGTTGGCTCGTCAAGCAGTCCCATGATGTTGAGCAGCGTCGACTTGCCGCAGCCCGACGGCCCCATGATGCTCAGGAACTCGCCCTTGCGCACTTCGAGGTTCACATTCTCCAACGCCTGTGTCTCCACTTCGTCGGTACGGTAGATTTTGTTGATGCCCGTTAGTTTAATCACTGTTTCCATTGTTCTTTTGTTTATTATGTTTATTATGTTTATTTATTCTATCTTATTCATCCCTTAGTGCGTTGGTAATCTTCGTCTTGATAATCTTCACGGCGGGGATGGCGGTACCGATGAGGACAGTACATAATATAATAATGTACACGACGGCGGAGACCACGAGGAAGTGGGGCCAGAAGTAATCTACCCACGTCTTGTCGGTGGGCACGTCGATGATGTTATTCATATAGAGCGTCTCGCAGTGTTCTTTACCATATTCCACCGTGAGGCCACTATAGGCGTAATTGAGATAGATGACGAGTCCCACGGCGACGGCTGCGGTGGCCAGCAGGGCGTTACGCCAAAGGAAATCCCAAAGAACACGCCAACGGGTGGCTCCGAAAGCACGGCGCACGCCACACTCCTCCGTATGGCGCTTGGCGTGGAGCCACACGGTGCCAATAACAGCCAGCATCAGATTGATAAGGAAGAACAGGGCGAGAGCCAGACTGCGGTTCACCTCCTGCGTGCGGCCCTCGTCGAGTTCCTGCTGTTCCAGGTGCTCTTCAAATGTCATCAGGCGGCTGATGCGGTTGAAGCTTGTCTGACAGTTGTTGATGAGTTCGCGCCCGTGTTCCTCCACGAAGCGTTGGGCATCCATCCCCTCCTTCTGTCGGATTACGTAGCGGCATTCGGTTTTGCTCAGACTGTCAGATCTGATGATTAGCGACTGCAAGGTATTATTCATCGACTTGCGGAAGTCTTCCACCACGCCTACCACCGTCACGACGATGTCGGGGTCACCATAGCAGATGGTAATCTTGCGCCCCAACACGTCGGTGCTCCCGAAGAGCGCCATAGCACCAGAGCGCGTCAGCACTGCCTGCCGGTCACGCTTCTGTAGGTGCGAGAGCTGTTCAGCCGAGGGGCTGCCGGGCAAAGGCTTCAACCCGTAGGTCTCGAAGAAACGAGAGTCGGGTACGAAGCGGATAGCCGCCAGCCAGAGCGTATCCTTGTCGATGCGACACGGTGAGTAGCCATGACTCGTAAAACCGATGGAGCCGTATTCCTCGTCGTAGAGATAGGCCGACGCCACACCATCCACAGCCGTCAGCTGGCGCAGCATCTGCTGGCGGCGCTCCTCAGTAGGGTTGTAAGGGTCACTCCTGTCCTCTTCGCTGGCATCCTCGTCCCACGCGCCGACGGTCGTTTCGGCATAGAGCAGCTTGTCCGTATCGAAACCGAGCGTCCGACAGCGATAATAGAGGTTCACGACAGCGGGGTCGAACACCGCCCAAGCCACAACGGTGATAACCACCAGTTCAACGAACAGCCAGATTGTGGCCTTGTTTGCGAATATTTCTTTCAGTTGTTTCATCTTTTCTCCATCATTGATTCTACAATCGGTTTCCGCAGGCTCCACCATGCAGGGATGACGGCGGCCAGCAGGTTAAGCACGAGTATCGCCCCAAAGGCTCCAATAAACAGAGAGGGGGCAAAGAGCATCTCGCCCTCAACAATCGGAGCCGTATTGAGCGTGCTATTGTCGAAGAACATGCCGAGGATTTCCCTTCGCAGACCGTAGATGGCGAGCCACGAAAATACGAGGCCGATGATGCCTCCGATAGTCGTCAGTACCAGGTTCTCAGCTATCACTTGGTTCAGTAGCGTTGTGCGTCTGGCGCCAAAGGTCTTGCGCACGGCCATCTCCGCCGAGCGTCGCTCCATACGTCCAGCCACGATACCGCAGAGGTTCAGTGCCGGCACGAAGAGCAGCACGAACAGGATGCCCGCGTAGTGCATGACCAATTGCCACCCCGTAACCACCCCGAACACATTGTCGCGGTTCTCGGTACGGAGCACGTGCATCGGATGCGTCTCCAGGCCCTTGGTCAGCACCACTTTCGTCTTCACGCCTTCGCCGAAATAGAAATTGTTCAGCAACTCATCTTTCGACTGGGTGAGACGATTGGCTATGCCGTCGATCTCATCCTTCAACGCCTGCAGGTGCTCGTCGTCCTTTACCGTGGCTACGATGGAATAAAGTCCGGCATAGACCGACCCAGCACGCACCTCCACCAGTGTGTAGGGCATGATGATGTCGGCATAGCTGTCGGGGGTGAGCTGGCTACCGCTGCGCACCACGCCTATGATGCGCAAGTCTTCTTCATGCTCCATCACTAATGTCTGCCCCACGGCATCCACACCCTTGCCAAACAGCCGCTCGGCCAGTGCATCGGTGATGACGCATACCGCATCTTTCCCCTCCACCTCCTTCCGGGTGAACGGTCTGCCGCTCACGAAGTCGTAGGCATAGATTTTGAAGAAGTCGGCACTGGCGCGGTTGCGGATGACATCCACGAAGTCATTCTTTCCGCGAACAATGGAGGCCTGGCAACGGCCTTCTGCCTTGCCCGTTCCTGCCGCCAAGAGCGTGGGCGAACAATACTCGATGTTCTTGCTCTGCAGGAACCATTCCTCAAAAGCTTTGTCGCCGAAGTAGCATCGTCCCGCGCCACGGCTCTCCGCCTCAATGTAAATGCCCTCAAAGTAAACCGTCCGTGCGCGGTTGCGCTCGGGATAGATAGGTGCCAACTTGATGTAATACACTACGGCCATCACCATCGTAAAGGCAATGGCCAGCGCCGTACCCACGATGTAGATGCCGGAGAAAAGTCGTTCCTCGCGTATCAGGGCGAGGGCCTG
>JAGBJJ010000084.1 GCA_017934525.1 Prevotella sp. | reverse complement strand
GGTGACGCTGATGGCGCCCATGGCCATGTCGGCCTTGCCCGTCTGCACGGCAGGAATCTGTGCGGCGAAGTCCATCACGAGAAATTCCAGTTTCCAATTCCTACGGTTGGCCCACTCCGTCAGCAGAGCCGGTTCCAGCCCCGACATCTTACCTGAATTGATGAAGTTGAACGGCGGCATGGCCGGATAGATGGCCACGCGCAGGGTGCGCCCCGTGCCGCGCTGCTCGGGGACGGCAAGGGCCGAGGGGTCGTCGGACTGCTGCCAGCGGTCGTAGATTTTCTGGAAGGTTCCGTCGCGGCGTATGTCGGCCAGGAACTGGTTGAAGTCCTGCTGCAGGGCGGTGTTGCCCTGCTTGAAGATGGCAGCTATGGGGATGGACTCCAGTCCGGCGCCCACCGAGTCCACCTTTTCGGCTATTTCCCTGTTGAAATCCAGCGTCAGGCTCTCGCTGCCCGCCGCGTCCACCTTGCCGCTCTCCAGCGCAGCCAGCAGGTCGGTCGTGGTGGTCATGCGCAGAATGTCGGCATCGGGTGCCATGCTGGTGACGGCGATGTCCTGGATGCTACCGATGATGACGGCCACACGCTTGCCTTTTAGCGCCTTGAAGGCGGGAGGCACCTCCGACGAAGAAACGCCAGACATGCTGGCAGGAGCATCGCCTCCTTCCATCGTGGGCATATAGCCCGCCAGACCAAACAGCGTCAGCACCACTGCCGCAACCGTGGCCTTCATGCGTTGCCGCTGCACCAGTGACTGGAGCAACAGCCCGATGAGCCATGCCATAACGAAATAGATAACGGCCGTCACGATGAGGGGGAAGAAGGCATCGAACGTGCGCGAGCGTATCAGGTCGGAGGCTCGCGTCATGTCGGCCACGGCGATGTAACCCACGATGCTCGTGCCCTTCAGCAGACTGACGATCTCGCCCTGATAGACGGGCATCACCGCACGGACCACCTGTGGCAGCACAATCTTCAGGAACGTCTGTCTCGGGGTGAAGCCCAAGGCCAGCCCCGCCTCCGTCTGTCCGCGGTCGATGCCCTGGATGGTGGTGCGGAGCATCTCGCTGATATAGGCCGCCGTGTTCATGGCAAAGGTGACGACGGCCACCACGATGCCGGTAGCATCCACTGGTGCCATCACCACGTAGTACATCAGCATGAGCAGCACCAGCACGGGCGTGCCCCGCATCAGGTCGATATACACCCGCGCCACCTGCCGCAGCCACTTCTTGCGACTCATGCGCATCCAGCACACCAGCCCGCCTAAGAGCGTACCCAGCACGGCGGCAAAGAATGTAATAAGCAGTGTCACCTGCAGACCGTCGAGAATCATCCTGTAACGGCCCTCGACTATCAGGTTGTTGCTGAAGCTCTCAGCCACATTGCTAAACATATCCATAACGCTTCTCAACTTTTTATTTTGTCATTCCACTTTCTTCAAATGCGCGGTGATGTTGTGTATTGTCTTTACGGGGAACGCTGCCCAGGGGGAACGAGTCGAAGTCGTGATGCCCGCGGTCGGTGTAGGCCGTGCCGGGGAAGAGGGCGGCGAGTTCCTGGTGGATGACGGTGGCCAGACGGTCGCTCTCAAACGACTGCATGAGCCTCATGCGGAGGATGCCCTTGTACTCGCAGGCCGCAATCCACAGCGGATAGGAATAGGAGCCGGCACTGAAGCCCACGGCCTGCACCTGCGAAGCGATGGCATCGCCACCCTGATGTTCAGAGAAGTCGAGGTGCCCGGCGTAGGATATGCCGTAGGTGCAGAAGGCAGAGTCTTTCTGCCGTCCGCTCTTGACGACCATAGGCGACACCTTTGTCACGGGCAGCGGCGCGGCGAATATCTGGTCGAAGTCAGCCCGCAACTGGGCCACCGTCGTGTAGAGGTTCTCCGGACGGGTCTGCACCATCATCTCCTCGCGCAGCCGCCTGGCCCTCTCGCCTGCCGACAGTCGGTCGGTCTCTGCCGTATAGGGGAGCGAGAAGGGAATGGCCCCATTGCCGCCGGTCTCGAAGTGGAACACCGGGCGCAGGTCCTTGGGCGTGTAACATACTATCTCTTTCTGCCCCACGTCGTAGCGCTGGCGGATGGCCCGGCCAATGACGGCATTCAGGGCCGGCACCACCGAACTGCCGCTCTCGCGGGCGAAGGCCAGCAGCGGTGCCAGCGGCACGTCAATGTCGATGATGTGCTGCCTCGTGGTTCTCGTGCTGAACAGCCTCTCGGGCAGATGGAAGATGTCGTGCTCCTGGGGGACGAACTTGCCCTCAGGCGCTCCCGGTGCGCCTCCCCCGAGGATGTGCTCGTGGCAGGGGAAGGTGTCGATGCTGTCGGCAGCAGGCAGGCTGTCATCATCCACGTGGCAATAGAACCTCAACACGGTGTGGAGGAAGGCGCTCATGGACCGCATGTCGCCAAGGCCGTGGAACACATGGAGCGTGAAGCGACGCTCGCCGTAGCTGACATAGAGCATCAGGCCCCCGGTCTCCTTAGTGCCAACGTTCCGCGGCAGTCCGTCGGCTTCACTTACCACCATGACCTGCTCCGCCTCGGAGTCCTCCACGAGGAATCGCCGCCCCACGATGACGGGGCGTGCCCTAAAATTGCGGTGTACCCTCAGGGCGCTCACCACCGCCGCCCGCAGTTCATCGGGCCGCACGCTCTGCGTCAGCTCGCATTCGGCCTCTGCCACCGTGGCCCGCCTGCCGGAGCGGCCCCAGTAGAATGTCTCATCCAAAAAATACAGTTCCTTCATATATTCTCTTATCTTATCTAATGTTTTCTATCATATCTTGTCTGCCACACGTCGCATACTGCCACAAAACGGATTCCGCCGGGGCGGCGCTGCGGCAGTCTCGGCGGATAAAAATTCTCGGTGGGTGGGGATGGGATGTATCTCTATGAGGAGCAACCCTTATGTGCTGAGTCTCATGTCAGTCCCTCACAATCCAATTCTCCAGTTTTATGCCCTTGAAATTCTCAAAATGCTTGGTGTTGTCCGTCACACATACAAAATCATAGGCAATAGATGTACACAGCCTATCAGCAAGTCGAAATTGTCTTCGCAAGGCGTACCTGCAAGTCTGAGTCTGATTTTCTCCTTTGCTGCTAAGTCGATGGCATCTGCCATAGGCAATATCTTGATTGCATTGAGAAATCTGTTCAGTTGAGCCGACTTGTCGATGCCGTCTCGTTGAAGCAACAGTTCTACGCCGAATTTCAGTTCCAGTTCGGTAACCTCCGAGATATAGCAGTTATCCCATCCTACTCTGTCTATGTATCTGTCGACGTTGAATCTTCCGCGCAGGTAAAAGGCGCAGATGTTCGTGTCGAGAACGTAGCCGTCAGCCTTCATATCTCAACGATTTCCTGATTGAACTTACGCTCTGCCCGGAGCGCTTCTACAAATTCATCGTCGCTCATGCCGTCGTCTCCCCAGATGCCATAGAACTCGCTGGCAGAGATTTTCTTCCGATTGCGAGAGTCTTTCAGCGACTGAGTCAACATCGTTATGAGATCTAACTTGGAGTCATCGTCCAGATACTTCAGACTACTCCACCTGCTTTCCAGTCTCGACCTTAACATTGTTGCTGTCATAATTCTCGCTGTTTGGTTTCCACGGCTGCAAAGTTACGACTATTCCCCCGAATATCCAAGGATATCCGAGATTATTATCCGTTTGTGTCAGTAAGTCAAATAACACGTTGAGCGAGTAAAGAGCGTAAACTCGTTTACAGGCTCTTTCGAGCGTAGTGCTCTTCGAGACGCAAGCCTCAAAGAGCGCGAGAGGGAGGGCTATAGGGCGACCAGTTCGTACTCCCGCGTGGAGTCCACCTCGTCTGTCGGGGCGACGATGGCTCCGGCGAGGGCGAGCACGAGGCCTCCGGCCTTCAGGGCCCTCTTGTCGGTGGAGACGATGCGCTGGGGCGTGGCGTCGGCATCGACGGCGAGGGCGGCCTTGCCGTCCTGGATGAGTCGCTCCCACGTCCAGCCGGCGACGGTGGCGTAGAGCTTGTTGCCCACGACGTCGCTCTTCACCGAGACGCGCTTGTTCGCCCGGCGGCGCTCGTCGCTGAGCTGGCGGTAGTAGCGTATGGTCTCCTGTACCGACTTGATGAGCACCTCGTAGGTGTGGCTCATCGCGGCGCTCGCCGGGTCGACGCTGGTCGTGATGGCCTGTGCGTTCACCATGAGCACCATCTCGCGGTAGGCCAGGTCGGTCGCCGCGCGCGCCGTCTTCAGCTCGGCG
>JAGBJJ010000083.1 GCA_017934525.1 Prevotella sp. | reverse complement strand
GGTGAACTCGGTGAACGAGAGGCCGTCGCGGGCCGTGCCGTTGAGGCGCTGCTGCACGCTCTCCTTGGCCATCATATAGTTGACGGTGATGTGCTTGCCCACCTCGCGGGCGAAGTCGAGGAAGGTGAAGTCCTTCATCCAGTCGTAGTTGTTCACCATCAGGGCAGCGTTTGCATCCTTCGACTCAAAGTCGAGAAACTTGGCCACCTGGGCCTTGATGCACTCCTGGTTGTGGCGCAGCGTCTCGTCGTTGAGCAGGTTGCGCTCCTGGCTCTTGCCAGAGGGGTCGCCAATCATGCCGGTGGCACCGCCCACGAGGATGACGGGCCGGTGGCCGCAGCGCTGCAGATGGCGCAGCATCATGATGCCGCAGAGGTGACCGATGTGCAGCGAGTCGGCTGTGGGGTCGGTGCCCAGATATGCAGTGACCATCTCCTTCTGCAGGAGTTCTTCCGTGCCTGGCATCATCTGTGCCAGCATTCCGCGCCAGCGGAGCTCTTCAACAAAGTTTTTTCTCATCGAATGACTTTATGCTTATTAAAGTTGTTTGGTAACTAATCGTAATTATCTTATTTGAAGTATTCACCAAATTTGTTCTTCTGCTTATTGGTATGCACTTTGAGTGTGCAAAAGTACAAAAAATAAAGCGAACTGCAAAATTTTTTATGTAGTTTTCATTTTTGCTTCTGCCTGCCGCGCTATCGGAAGCCAAACTAATTGCTCATTGGTAATTATTCATTATCCATTTACCCCTATATGTGTTATTTGTGGTTAAAACTTTTGTACAAATGCAATAAAATGTTTACCTTTGCATTGTTTTACGCATCCCTACATCAAGCATGACGAAATTTTGTCTGACAACAATCTTGCTCTCACTACTCATGTGGTCGTGCATCAAAGACGAGCCACAGAACATGGAGTGCGACATACTGAGCGCCTGGGTGGAAGGCGAAGACGTGGCCCAGCACTTCTTCAAACCTTCTGACATGACCATCAGCCACGTGGCAGCCAACACGCATGAGCTGACGTTCACCGTGCGCTCGCTGGCCGACCTGCCCGACCTGGCCCTGCTGTTCACCCTGACGCCCGGCGCCACCATCACGCCCGAAAACGGGTCGAAGCAGAACTTCCGCGAGGGGCCTGTGGTATACACCGTGGCATCGGAAGACCAGCAGTGGCACAAGACCTACACGGTGAACTTCCGCGACGTGCCGCGCCCTAAGTCGAGCTTCGACTTTGAGCACTTCGATACGCACGAGAAGAAAGGCTACTACCGCTGGTTTGAGCTGCAGGCCGACGGCACCCGCTCTGACATCTGGGCCACGGGCAACGAGGGTTTCTACATTGCCAAGCCCAACGCCGCCCCCTCTGACTACCCCACCACGATGGACCCCGAAGGCTACGACGGCCACTGCGTGAAACTCGTCACCCGCGACACCGGCACCTGGGGCAAGCGCTTCGGCAAGCCTATTGCCGCCGGCAACCTCTTCCTCGGGCAGTTTAACAGCAAGTATGCGCTGACCAACACGCTGCTCACCACCGAGATGGGCATCACCATGGACCGCGAGCCCGTCAGCGTGGCGGGCTACTACAAGTATCGTCCCGGCACGATATTCACCGACAAGAACGGCAAAGAGGTGGCAGACCGCACCGACGAGCCCAGCATCTACGCCGTGTTCTACACCAACACCGACGCCGACGGCACGCCCGTCATGCTCCACGGCGACGACGTGCTGACAAGCAGCCACATCGTCAGCAAGGCTCAGGTGGCCAGTCTGCCGCCCACCGACGTGTGGACGCGCTTCGAGATGACGTTCGCGAGCGCCACGCCCGTCGACCTGCAACGTCTGAAGGAACAGGGCTACAACCTGGCCCTGGTATTCTCGTCGAGCAAGACGGGCGACACATTCGAGGGCGCCGTGGGCAGCACCTTATATATAGATAAGGTGGAAATAGTGTTTAAGGCAGAAGAATCAGACGCACAACAATGAAGAAGAACAACATATTGCTAATGGTCATGGCCATGGCATGGCTCCACATCGGCATGGCCGGTGGCAAATGCCTGGCCGACAGTATGCAGGTCAGGGTGCGCGCAGGCTACAGCATAGGCGCCACCACGCCGATAGGCATACCGGCTGAGATACGCAGCATCGAGTCGCTGCGGCTCACGCCCAACTTCCTGGCGGGAGCCGACGTCCACCTGCCACTGGGCAACAGATGGGGCGTGCTGACCGGACTACACATAGAGAACAAAGGACTCGACGGCGAGGTGACCACCAAAGGCTACCACATGCGCGTGCTCATGGACGAGAGCGAGCTCGAGGGCTACTTCACCGGCCACGTGCGCCAGAAGGTGACCCAGTGGATGCTGTCGGTGCCGCTGCAGGCAAGCTACAGGCCAAGCAGCCGGCTGTCGCTGCACGGCGGTCCCTACGTGTCGCTGCTCGTCAGCAGCGACTTCAGCGGCTATGCCTTCAGCGGCTACCTGCGCGTAGACGACCCCACGGGCGACATGGTGCAGATGGGCTCGAAAGACGGCGAGTGGGCCACCTACGACTTCTCCGACGACCTGCGCCGCTGCCAGCTGGGCCTCGCCGCCGGTGCCGACTGGCTGCTGAGCCGCCACATGGGCACGTCGGTAGACCTCTCTTGGGGCCTCACGGCCATACACCACAGCCGCTTCAAGACCATTGGCCACCGCCTTTACCCCATCTACGGGACAATCAGCATATTCTATCAATTGTAATAAAACAACAGAAACGATGAAAACGATTTTTACTTTCCTTCTGGCTGCAATGGCCACCTTGTCAGCACATGCCACCGACTACAAAGAGCCCATCGTGGTGGTGGTCAACGGCGTCAGCGCAGAGCAGACTGGCACCATCAGTGTGACTGAGACCAACGAGGGCTACGACCTGACGCTGAAGAACTTCGTGCTCAACAGCGCCGACGGCAACATGGGCGTGGGCAATATCGAGATGAAAGGCATCAAAGCCTACGAAGACGGCAACGCCACACTGCTCACCACGTCGCAGACAATCACCATCACCGAGGGCGACGCCCCCGACGTGCCGTTCTGGATGGCCACCATGCTGCCACCCGTACCCGTGGAGCTGCGCGGCAAGATTGAAGACGGCCACCTGCGCTGCTTCATCGACATCGACCTGCAGGCTACCATGCAGCAGACCATACAGGTGGCCGTGGGCAGCGGCTACCAGCTGCGCAACCAGAGCTTCGAAGACTGGCACACGTCGGCAGACAGCTACGTAGAGCCTCACGGCTGGCACTCGTTTGAGAGCGCCACAGGCATGCTGGCAGCACTGGCCGGCCACCACATCGAGAAGTCGGGCGACGCCCACTCGGGCGAGACCAGCGCACGCATCTTCGCCACGAGCCTCTTCGGCATCATTGCCAACGGCACCATGACCACGGGCCGCATGAATGCCGGTGCCGCGGTGGCTAACGACACCAACAATAATGCCTACCTCGACATGAGCCTGGACGCCACCGACGGCCACGGCGACCCCTTCTACACACCGCTCGTGTCGAGGCCCGACTCTATCGCCTTCTGGGTGAAGTTCCGCCAGGGCACGCCCAACGCCGACCATCCCTACGCCACAATGAGCGCCATCATCACCGACGGCACTTACTATCAGGACCCCGAAGACAAAGAGTACTCTAACGTGGTGGCCAAGGCCAAGAACAACACCATAGCCCAGACCAACGGCGAGTGGGTGCGCATCGTGACGCCCTTCAGCTATACCGATGCCGACGTGCTGCCTAAGGCCATCCTCGTGACGCTTTCTACCAACGCCGATGCCGGACAGGGGTCGAAAGACGACGAGCTGCTCATCGACGACAGCGAACTGATATACAATGCCGCTCTGGCCAACCTGCAGGTGAAGGGGCAGGACGTGCCGGCCTTCAGCACCGACGTGGCCGACTATGAGATGACGGTCAACGAGGCCATCACTGCCGACGACATAACGGCCGTGGCCACCAGCCGCTCGGCCCACATCATGAAGACGGTGGAGCACAGCGACTACGGCTACCTCTGCACGATTACCGTATTCGGCGGCGACATGGCCAAGACGGCCACCTACACAGTGAAGGTGAAGAGCAGCGCCACGGCCATCAGCGATGTCAAGGCTGCTACCCGCCAGCATGCCGACTGCTACACCCTCGACGGCCGCCGCGCCGCCACTCTGTCAGAAGGCAACGTCTACGTGCGCCGCATGTCTGACGGCACGGTGAGAAAGGTTCTCCGCTAAAACTGTCTATACTACCAGTTACCAAATACCGGCGCAGCCGTTACACCACTTTTCTTCTGGGTGTAACGGCTGCGCCGGTATTTGAACAATCAAGCATCAGGAGCGCCCCACGCTACGGCCTCAGGGCACGGGGTCGTAGCCGCTGCCACCCCAGGGATTGCAGCGCAGCACGCGCCATACGGCCAGCAGCAGCCCCTTCAGCGGGCCATGCTTGATGATGGCCTCTTTGGCATACTGCGAACAGGTGGGGGTGAAACGGCACGAGGCCGGCGTCAGCGGACTGATGCAGCGCTGATAGAAGAAGATGAGCGCCAGCAGGAGCCACTTCAGCGGCCAGAGGAGGTATTGCCACACGCGCTTCATAACTTCTCGCCTATGCGTATTAAGAGACTTCTGACGCGGGCCGACACCTTGGCCGAGGGCAGATGGCTGTCGGCAAGCCACACGAATGCCACGGCCAGCCGGCAGCCCGCAGGCACCTTGTCGGTGGCATGCTGCCTGTGGTGGCGCCATGCCTCGCGCAGCTGGCGCTTCACGCGGTTGCGGTCGACGGCATGCTTGAAGCGGCGCTTGGGCACGCTGATGAGCAGCTGGGCCGCAGGCGCGCTGTCGTCGCACGCGCATTCCTTTATTATATATACCGCGCGCACGGGAAAGGCCACCAGCGAATGGCTGCCCGCCCCGCCGAAGAGCTCGTCAATGAGCTTCTGGCTGACAATACGCTCAGACTTCTTAAACTCACGGAGCATCACTCATCCTCCTGCATGAGCAGATAATGCTGCAGAGCACCCGTCATCGACGGATACTTTTCGGTGGGAGCCTCCAGGTCGAGGCGCAGGCCGGCATCGTTGACGGCCTTGGCCGTGGCAGGCCCGAAGCAGCCGATGGCAATGTCGCCCTGCTCGAAGTTGGGGAAGTTCTTGGTGAGCGACTCAATACCCGCAGGGCTGAAGAAGATGAGCATGTCGTAGTCGAACGTCTTCACCTCGTCGTCGGTGAAGTCGTTGCTCACGGTGCGGTACATCACGCACTCCTTGTGCTGCAGCTTCTTGGAGTCGAGCAGCCGGGTGAGCGAGTCATTATGCACATCGCTCATGGGCACCAGATACTTCTCCGTCTTGTGCTTCACCATTGTGGGAATCATGTCGTCAACACGCCCCGTGGTGCCGAAGAACACCTTGCGCTTGCGGTACTGCACATATTTCTGGATATAGAGAGCTATTGTCTCGGTGACACAGAAATACTTCATGTCCTCGGGGATATTGATGCGGAGCTCTTTGGCCAGTGTAAAGAAATGGTCGATAGCATGCCGCGAAGTGAAGACCACTGCCGTATAGTCTAAAATGTTTACTTTCTGCGCGCGGAACTCACGGGCAGAGATTCCTTCCACCTTGATGAAAGGACGGAACACCAATTCAACCCCAAAGCGTTCGGCAATGTCGAAATAAGGCGACTTGTCACTTGAGGGCTTAGGCTGCGAAACAAGAATCTTCTTAATCATCTCTATGTCCTAAAAATTTACTTTCAATATATTGATCATCTGCAACATTGCTCCACCAAAAACGAGCAACGGCACTATTTCGAGCGCACAAAAGTACAAAAAAGTTTGCAGAAAACCGCCTTTTCGGCGAAAAAAGATGAGCCAGCACTTATAAAATGTCAGAATTTTGGTCATCAGGAGTATTATTCCACAACAATAAGCAGCATTTTGCAAGGGCAATTCAAAATAAACCTGAAGCAGCACGACGGGAAAAAGTATCACGCCCTGAGCGGCCGTAATGAAGAGCTGGCTCTTCATCCACCGTAAATTTATTTTATCATCGAAAAACACCAGGTTGACCGCCGAGTAGAGTACTGCTTTAAGCAGATAGAAGAGCATGACGGCGGCAAAGAGAAGGGCCACGAGCAGGAAGTCGTTGGGCAGCACAAACGACTGCACGATGACCTCGGTGGCGTAAAGATAGGCAGCAATGGCCCATAGCAGACAGTCGAGCATGGCCAGAAACAGCTGGAAGCGCAGCTCGCCCGACGTCTCGCCCATGGCGTCGCCGCTGGTATGGGGCAGGAAGAAGAAATGCTTTGTCTGGCGCACAATGAACCGCTTGGAGTTGGCCACCGAGATGATGAACAGCATGAAGCAGAAGAGCAGTATGAGCGTCATGGTGTTGTCGCCGCGCAGCGTGTAGGGCACGGGGTCGCCCGCCACGCCGTAGTCTTTATGCTTCACCTCGGTCAGGAAGATGCTGTCGCGCGAGAAGAAGCTGTCATGCAGATAGCGATGCAGGTCGACTTTCTCGCTGAGGGTGTCGGCCTTCGGGCGAAACAGCAGGAACGAGTCGGGCATCGAGGCCTCAAGGGGGGAACTGAGAGCAGAGGGCTGAGAGGTAAGAGTTGAAGAATCGGGGCTTTCTATATGGCCTCCATTCTCCACTCCCCCTGGTGTTTGCATCACTACTGCAGATGTAATCATAATTCTCTGTTTTCAGTTCCCGCCTTGCAGCACTCTGTCTTCAGAGCCCGAACTCGCGCCGGATATCGTCAACGCGGTCGAGTTTCTCCCAGGTGAAGAGCTCCACCTCCATGGTCTTCGTCTCGTGGTAGTGGCTGGTGAATGTCTTCTTCACCACCTCGCACTGGCGACCCATATGACCGTAGGCTGCCGTCTCAAGATACATGGGCTGGCGCAGCTTCAGCGTGCGCTCGATAGCCTTCGGACGCAAGTCGAAGAGCTTCTCAATGCGGCTGGCAATCTCGCCGTCGGTCATGTCGACGTGCTTACGGCCGTAGGTGTTCACGTAGATATTCATGGGCTTGGCCACACCGATGGCATAGCTCACCTGCACGAGTATCTCGTCGCTGACGCCGGCTGCCACCATATTCTTGGCAATGTGACGAGCGGCATAGGCAGCCGAGCGGTCGACCTTCGAAGAGTCTTTGCCCGAGAAGGCACCGCCGCCGTGGGCACCCTTGCCGCCATAGGTGTCGACGATAATCTTGC
>JAGBJJ010000082.1 GCA_017934525.1 Prevotella sp. | reverse complement strand
GATTCGTATTTTAGTAGTAATTTTGCGCCGCGTTTTGAATAAAAATAGAAACACTCTCTTTCGGCGCATAGCGAAAAAGCCTTGATAAAAGGCTCCGCACGACTTGAATCGGAATAGTTTTTCAAATATTAACCAAAAAAAAGTCATGATGAGAAAATTGAATTTCAAAACATTGATCCTCACGATGCTGATGATCGTGGGGGGGGGTAATTCAGCTTTAGCTCAAGAAACAGTTACCCTTTGGGAAGAAGATTTTAGTTCCTACGTGGCAAACGATGTCCCTAAAGGTGGAACTTATTCGTATTCATGTGTAAACGGTGGTTCTGACACAAAGATTTATGCAGAAGCAGTAGCAGGAGGTAAGTCGCCAGAACTGCTTGTTTCAAAAAAAAGCAATGGTGGTAAGAAAGGCTCATTCAGCGCAACAGTATCTGATTTGAAAGGTTGCCAAGGTACCTTAACTTTGGAGTTTTTAACAAATCAGACAGGCCTGAAGATTGATGTGACTTCGAATGGAAATTCACTTACAACCAGCGGAAGTATTGTATCAAAAAAGACATCAACATTTACTTTTGATCTTCCCGAAAATGCCCAAAGCGTCACTATTAAGTTCTATATGAACTCTACATCGAACGCACGTCTTGATAATATTATTCTCAAAGGAACGAAGCAAGAGTCATCCGACGGCGTTGCTGCTCCGACCTTCTCTGTGCCTGCTGGCGAAGTTGCTTATGGCACTTACGTAACCATGACCGCAGCTGATGGTTGCGTCATTTGCTATACGCTCGACGGAACCGACCCTGCAGAGTCGGCAACGGCAGAGACTTCTGCCACGAGCGTTGAAACCATCCAAATCACCAAGGACGTCACGGTTCGCGCGATTGCACTGGACAATGAGGCAAACAGCAGTTCGGAAGCCAAGGCTACCTACACTGTGAAGCGTCCGGATGCTCCCACCTTCACTCCTGCTGCTGGTGCCGTTTTCGCTGGCACGGAAGTGACTATCGAGGCCGCTGGCGCTGACATGATTATGTACACGCTCAACGGTGAAGACCCGTCATTCGAAAACACTGTAGGTGAAGAGTACACTGCACCTTTTATTATTAATGAAGAGACAACCATCAAGGCTATTGCTATTGACGCTAATGGATTTGAAAGTACAGTAGCAACAGCCAAATACACCATAAAAGAGGTCGGTAACGACCAGATTGACCTCCGTGGCATTACCGAGACGCTTACGTTTAATCCTGGTGCTTTCAGTTCCACAGGTAGCGGATATAGTTCTTATGAAGACGTTACCTTTATGGGTAGCGACGGAAAGAATTATGGTGGCTGGAATCTCGAGAATGTGATGCATTCGGGCGAAGCAATGCAGATGAGAAAGTCTGATGGTAAAGTTACGATGCCTACCATTCTTACGGACAAAGGTTTCACGATTAAGGTCACAGCAACCGCCAACAGCGTGAATGTCTCAGATGGAACAGATACTGCTACAGACGAACTGACAACTGAATTGACTTCTGCCGATATAACGATTAGCGCGGGTTCTAAATATGCTGTTATTTCTTCCATTGAGATTATCCCCACGGCAGATATTGCCGTCGCCACTCCCACTTTCTCTGTAGAATCCGGCACATACGAAGAAGCCCAGACGGTGGAAATCGCATGTGAGACCGAGGACGCCACCATCTATTACACGCTCGACGGCACTGAGCCCACCAACGAAAGCACGAAGTACGCTGGCGCTATCACCGTGAGCGAGACGATCACCATCAAGGCTATTGCATACAATGCAGATGGCGAGGCATCGAAGGTAGCTTCGGCCACCTACACCTTCCCCGTGGTCTATGAAAACATTGCCGCCTTCAAGGAGGCCAACACAACGGGCTATCTGAACTTGACTGGTGCTCAGATTGTGTACATCGATAACAATAAAGTGAATATCTACGTACGCGATGCATCGGGAGCCACGAGCCTTTACAAAAAAGAAGGCTTCGATGTAGACTTCAAGACCGGCGACATGCTGAATGGTATTATCAAAGCTACCAATGGTAACTTTAAGAATCAGCCGCAGCTGAATAATGTAGACTTGACGAAGCTGACGGTCAGCGGCAACGAAGTGGTTGTCGCCAAGGTTATCGATGGTACGACGGAGGCTATTGCCGCCAACCTGTGCGATCTGGTGAAGATAGAGAACACCACCATCATCTACAGCGGAACTAAGTATTACGTAGGCGAGGACAACGATATTCAGCTTTACGACCAGTTCAAAGCTGGCCTCTCCTTCACTGCCGACAAGACCGCCGACGTGCAGGGCATTGCAGCCGTATACAACTCGACCTATGAGCTCTTCCCCCGCTTCGAGAGCGACATCGTCTACCTTGACAACTCCGTCTCCGTGGAAATCGGTGCTGTCGGCATGGCCACCTTCTCCTGCGACAAGGCCCTCGACTTCACGGGTACTGACGCCATCTATGCTTACACGGCCACGATTGACGGCGAGACCGTCAACTTCAAGCGCGTGCGCAAGGTGCCTGCAGGCACGGGCTTGCTGCTGCGCAACCCGCTCGGCGAGAGCGCCGTGGAGGCCGTCAACGTGCCAGTGATCGACGATGAGGACGCCGAGGACGTGAGCGACAACGCCTTCGTGGCCGCCCTTGAGGAGATTGCCAGTCTGCCCACGGAGCAGGACGGCACCAACTACATCCTGAACAAGGTGGGCGGCAAGCTCGGCTTCTACAAGGCTGCCGGCAAGAAGGTGGGCGCAGGCAAGGCCTATCTGAAGGTGCCCGCAGGCACCACGCCCAATGCCGTGATTGCCATCAGCTTCGACGGCGATGTCACCACGGGCATCCTCACGATTGACCACGAGCAGCAGCCTGGGGCCAGCGGAGCCTACGACTTGCAGGGACGCCGCGTGGCCCAGCCCACGAAGGGCCTCTATATCGTGAACGGTAAGAAAATGATTGTTAAGTAAAATATTTAATTTTAGGAGAAAAAAATATGAAAAAGACATATATGACGCCCACGACGACCGAGAACGTCGTGGCATGGGATAACGAAATGCTGGCCGGGTCATTTAACTTCAGTGACGACGGCGAGAGCGGAACAGTTTCGTTTGAAGACGAAAACGCCGTGGGCCCAGCCCTGTCGCGTGGCCGTTCAATCTGGGACGAAGACTGATGCCCGTCCTCATCAGCCAACAGTGCTGATTGACGCAAAAACCCTGCTGTGCGCCCTCATGGGGCGTATGGCAGGGCTTTTTGTTTGCGAGTGTCGGGAAAAAGTTGTAACTTTGCAGCAAAATGATGTTATGACCGTGAGTTATATAGAAGCATCGAAGCAAGAACCATAGAGACCATGATTAGCGACGAACTGAAATATCAGATACATGCAGCCTTCGGCGAGCACCGTCCGACGGCAGAGCAGGAGGCTGCCATCGACCTCTTCACCCGTTTCATGACCGACCGCTCCGACCGCACAACCATGCTGCTGCGCGGCTCAGCCGGCACGGGCAAGACCACGCTGGCCGCCGCCATCGTGAAGGCCCTGCTGCAGCTGAAGCAGAAGCTGGTGCTCATGGCACCTACGGGTCGGGCGGCAAAGGTGTTTGCACTCTATGCCGGCGCGCAGGCCTTCACCATCCATCGGCGCATCTACCGACAGAAGACGGCAGGCGACCTGTCGGCGTTTAACTTGAACGCCAACCTGCACCGCGACACCTTATTTATTATTGACGAGGCCTCGATGATTGCCCATGGCCGACTGGACGACAGCTTTGGCTCGGGCGACCTGCTCGACGATTTGGTAAACTACGTATACAGCGGCGACGGCTGCCGCATGCTGCTTATCGGCGACACGGCTCAGCTGCCGCCGGTGGGCGAGACGGAGGCACCTGCCCTGCAGGGCGATGTGCTGCGAGGCTATGGGCTGCACGTCTACGAGACTGACCTCAGCGAGGTGGTGCGACAGGGCCGGGAGTCGGGCATTCTGTGGAATGCCACGCGTATTCGCACTGCGTATCGCGGAGGCCGTTTTGCTGGTGCTACGTGCGATGCGGGTGAGATACGCGTGCCTGCGATACGCTGTTTCCCCGATGTGCAGGTGGTGCCGGGCGACGAGCTCATCGAGCAGTTGGCTTCGAGCTACAGCCGCGTGGGCATTGACGAGACGATGGTGGTGACACGCTCAAACAAGCGGGCCAACATCTACAATCAGGGCATACGCAACACTGTGCTCGACCGTGAGGAGGAGCTATGCCGCGGCGACCAGCTGATGATTGTGAAGAATAACTATAGTCTCGCCAACTCTTTCCTGGCCAACGGCGACCACTGCGTGGTGCAGCGGGTCAGACGGGTAGAGGAGATGTATGGCTTCAGGTTTGCAGAGGTAACACTCACCTTCCCCGACTATGACGACTTCGAACTGACTGCAAAGGTGCTGCTCGATACGCTCACCAGCGAGGCTCCGGCACTGTCGCGCGAACAGCATGAGCAGCTCTACCAGCAAGTGATGGCCGACTATGCCGACGTGCCGCTGAAGGCCGACCGCCTGAAACTGCTGCGGCAGGATGCCTACTATAACGCGCTGCAGGTGAAATACGGCTACGCCGTGACGTGCCACAAGGCGCAGGGCGGACAGTGGGCCCACGTATATATAGACCAGGGCTACATGACCGACGACATGCTTGGCACCGACTATCTGCACTGGCTGTACACAGCCTTCACGCGTGCCACCGAGAAGGTGTTCCTCGTCAACTGGCCGCGCACGCAGACCGAAGAGTGATGCTATGGAAAAGAATTTTGGCCAAAATTGAGTCGATTCTGGCCGTAATATGACAGATAGCGGCCAAAATTCAGCTCACACATTCAGAGTCTGCTCGGCAAGGGCGCGCTCTTCAGCCTTGCGGCGCTGCCATATCTCGACGCTGTTGATAATGTTCTGCCACAAGATGTAGCAGCCCGGACCGACAGACGACAGCGGGTTGAGGAAGGTATAGGCTATCCAGATGGCAAAGGCCGTGTTCTTCTGACCCAGCGCCTGGCCACACTCGAGCACGCGGTCATAGCGGCGGCCCACCAGACGGCCCGCCACATACTGCACCACGCATACCACGAAGCCCAGCGCGGCGATGGCCAGCAAGAGCGAAACGGTGGTGTCGGCATGCACGATGTTCTTCACCGTGGTGCCTGTGACAATCATCAGCGAGCAGCCCCACATGTAGTAGGAGATGTCTTTCACGGATACAATCCAGCGGTGGAGGCGGTGCATGTGGTGCTTCACAAAGTAGGCCATAATCATAGGCACGACGAGCACCAG
>JAGBJJ010000081.1 GCA_017934525.1 Prevotella sp. | reverse complement strand
TAAGCGCGAAGATTGGCGCGAACTGATGAGAGGCGGAGACCCTGATTTCACCGAGGAGGGCTGGGCTCGCCGTAAGCCAAAGAAGAAAAAGTAGGAAATCTTGGGGCCAGGAGGCTCTGGGGTTCCGGGGGTTCCGGGGTTTCCGGGGTTTCCGGGGTTTCCGGGGTTTCCGGGGGTTCCGGGGTTTCCGGGGTTTCCGGGGCGGACTTCCCTTTAAGGAGGGAGGTCCGCCCCGTTTTTATACCTTCCTCTTAAACAAACGATCGATGACAATGGCGATGGCACCGTCGCCGGTGACGTTGCAGGCAGTGCCGAAGGAATCCATGGCGATGTAGAGGGCTATCATCAGGGCCTGCTGGGCGGCATCGAAACCAAGAATGCTGGCCAAGGGAGCCAGGGCAGCCATGATGGCACCGCCGGGCACACCGGGTGCCGCCACCATCACCACACCTAACATCATGACGAAATGGAGAAAGGAACCAAGGTCGTAGCCGATACCCTCGAGCATACAGATGGTCAGGGCACACGCCGTAATCTTCATGGCCGAGCCCGACATGTGGATGGTGGCACAGAGGGGCACGGTGAAGCCCGCAATGTCCTCGTCGACGCCGTTCTTCACGGTCTGCCGCAGCGTCACGGGGATGGTGGCGGCCGACGACGAGGTGCCCAGCGCCGTCATATAGGCCGGCAACATGTTCCACAGCAGCCGGAAGGGGTTCTTTCGCTTCAGCAGGCCGGCAAAGCAGAACTGATAGATCAGGATGAAGATGTGGAGCGCAAAGATGATGGCGATGACCTGGGCGAAGATGGTGACGATGCGCATGGTCTGGCCCGAGACGGTCATGTCGAGGAAAATGCCGAAGATATAGAGCGGCAGCAGGGGGATGATGAGCCGCGCAATGACCCGCGTCACCACGTCGCGGAACTCCGAGGCGCAGCGCTTCAGCGTGGGCAGCGAGCCGTGGGCGATGCACAGGCCGAGCATGAACGACAGCACCAGGGCCGACATGACGTCGACCATGGCCGGTATCTGGATCTTGAAGAACGGCTCGATGGCGTCGGCCTTGGCCGTCACCCCCGCCATGTCCTGTACGTGGTTCACCACGCCGGGGAAGAGCAGCGAGCCCGTGCCGTAGGCCAGCAGACCACTCACCACCGTGTCGGCATAGGCCACGGCCACCGTGGCAAGCAGCATCTTGCCTGCACTGTTGCCGATATCGCCGATGGCCGGCGTCACCAGTCCTATAATAATAAGCGGTATGAGGAAGCCCAGCAGCTGGCTGAAGATGCCGTTGAAGGTCATGAACAGTTGCACGCCCGCCATGGGCATGAAGTGCGCCAGCAGGATACCGAGCACGATGGCCACGATGATGCGCGGCAGCAGTCCGAAGTGTTTCATAAGTTGATGTAAGGTTCTGTTTGTTGTTATGCGTGCAAAAGTACTGACTTTTTGCGAGACGGCCAAATTATTTCGTAAGAAAAACGGCAAGGCCGCCGGCCGCCGGTGGGTCAGGCTGGGATCTGCCATGGCAGCATGTCTAATTCTGTCGTGCCAGGCGGCGGTATTGCGAAGGAGTCAGCCCGGTCACGGTGCGGAAATTGTCGGCAAAATGGCTGCGCGAGCGGAACCCCATGCTCTCGGCAATGGCCTCGATAGACAGTTGGCCGTAGTGCTCATGGTCGGCAAGGCGTTTGCATACTTCATTGATGCGATGCTCGTTGAGCAGCGTTGTAAACGACTTGCCCATTGTCTCGTTGAGCACCTGCGACACATATTTGACATTCGAGTCGGTCAGGGCTGACAGGCGGTCGAGGTTGAAGTCGGCTGCACTGATGATATCCACATCGTCGAGCACGGCCTGGATGCGCTCCACGAGCTGCGACCGCCGCTCTTCGCTCAGGTTGCTGCGGTATCCCTTGATAGCGTTTCTCTGTATCCTTTCGTTTTCGGTGACATTGAGATACTCCACATTCTTTTTATACAAGTCCTTGTTGCGCTTGCTGAGCCGGCGGTTCAGGACGATGGTCCATGCCAGCAGGGCCAGCGTGAGCAGCAAGGCGATGCCGATGATGGCAATGACGGTAGTGCGCATCTTGCGCTCCACGTCGTAGCGTATCATTTGGCGTTCGTGCTTCTCCATCTCGTTGTAGAGCAGCATGTCCTTTATCTTCCCATATTCGCTGGCGTTGAAGAGCGAGTCTTTTATCTCCATGTACTTATAGCGTGCCTCTTTCGCCAGGCTCCAGTTGCCCGTTGTCTCATAGTGGCGTGCCCGATGCCAGTAGACGTCGCGGATGACATCGTAGAGGTCGTATTGGCGGGCGTGCTGCTCGCACAGGTCGAGCCAGCCCAGTCCCTGCTGCTCGCTGCCCATGAGGAAACTTGCTTGGGCAATATACTGGTAGAGGTCGGCCTTCAGGCGGTCTGACTGCAGCATGCTGTCGGTCTTCTCGAGGGCGGCGTTAAGTTCTGCGATAGATTCTGCATAGTGGCAGTCGGCCAGCAGCATCGCCCCGTTGCAGATGTGTACGGTATAGTAATACTCGTTGTTGTGGGGCATGTCTATCTGTCGAAACACTTCAATGCGTTCGGCCGATGCATCGTAATGCTCGGTGGCAAAGTCAATGTATATGAGATTGTGGACTGCCGTCAGCAGGTTGAACCAGGCATTCATCTTGAGGCTCAGGTCGAACGACTCCTCCAGGTATTTGTGGGCTTTGTCGTAGTCCTTGAAGATGCTGTAGATGACGGCCAGGTTGTTCAGACACTCGTTGCGGCAAGAGTCGTCGGCCAGCGTGATGGCGCGTGAGAACAGTTGGTAGGCCTTGGTGTAGTCGGAGCGAATGAAGGCGATGACACCCTCGCGGTTCAGAGAGTAGGTGCACAGCTGCTTGTCGGCGCTGTCCATACGGTCGTCATAGCGGCTTGAAATGATGTGGTAGCATGCTGAGGTGCGGTCGAGGTTGTCGGTCAGGCCCAACAGCTCTGCTATCTCGAAAAGTTTTTCTGACGGCACATTCTTATATTCTTCATAGTAGCTGGCAAACTCAGTGTTGTCGTCGCTGGCAGCAGCGGGTAAGATGTGCGAAAAGATGAAAATGACGATGAAATGGGCAAAAAATGCTGTTTTTTGTTCCCGTTCAAGAATGGGAACAAGAATGGTAGGCATTTTTTTATGAGTTTTGTTCATTTTTGCTAATTTTGTGGCAAAATTAAAAATAATAATTCAAAAAACCAAATTATAAAGCCTTAATTCACTGACCTTTTTATTAACTAATTACAACTTTTATGAAGAAGAAAGACTATCACTTCCTACTTGGCCTGCTGCTCATGTTGCTGCAGCCAGTACACGGCAAAGCCCAACTGCGCGAAGGGCCACAGCCTCTGAGTCCGCAACAGCAGCTGGCCCCAGGTCTGCGCACCCTCCGGCCATCGACGTTTCTGGACGACAATATCAACCGCGAGCAGGCCGCCTTCCGGGTGGTCAGGCAGCTGAGGCAGCGCAGCGTCCGGCAGCAGGGCCCGCTCAGGGTGTTGGCCGATGGCACCACGCTATGGGGTAACGTCATCTCCTCGCAAAACCTGCCTACCGGCGCCTATAGCTTCCAGGCCGTCAGCGACATCCCCTTCGAACCCCTGAAGACTGGCATCACGCGCGCCAATGGCGGAGGTGCCTTTGCCGATGGCAAGCTCTATATGGTCAACTACACCTACTACGCCTCGTGGAACCTGCTCTGGGGCGACGTGAAAGTCTATGACACCGACACGTGGGTCAGCGACTCCAAGTCGCGCTCCATCGGCAGCAGCAATGCCGCTATGCTTGCCCTCGATGCCGACTACGACCCCACTACGGGCAAGTTCTACGGCTGCACCTATACCAACGACATGAAAGGCTATCAGATCACTGAGTTAGACTACGAGAACGCCATACCGACGCAGGTGGCTGCCACCGACTCGGTGTATGTGGGTATCGCTATCGATGGCGGCGGCCAGATGTATGGTATCAGCCTGAGAGGCTACCTCTGTAAGATCGACAAGACGAGCGGCGAGCCTACGCTGGTGGGCTATACGGGCATGAAGCCTGGCCCCTACAATCAGAGTGCTGCGTTCGACCGTGAGAGCGGTAAGATCTACTGGTGTGCCGTCGACGAGAACCAGCAGTCGGCTTTCTATGAAGTCGATGCCACAACCGGCAGCGCCACCAAGATATGCGACATGCCCGGCAACGAGCAGCTCACTTGCCTCTACGTGCCTGCTTCAGGCCAGAAGGGCGGTGCACCCTCGATTGCCGAGAACCTGACGGCTGACTTTGATGGCAACAGCACGACGGGCACCGTGCGCTTCACCATACCTACCGTCACCTTCAACGACCAGCCCCTGCAGGGTAGCGTTGACTATACCATCGCGGCCGACGGGCTGACTGTCAAGACGGGCACGGCCGAGGCCGGTGCCGACGTGGAGGAGATGGTCACCGTCGAGGGCGGCATGACGACCATCAGCGTGGTGCTTGAAAACGCTGAGGGCACCAGCCCCGTCAGGAAGCTGACGCAGTGGATTGGCTACGATGCTCCCAACGCAGTGGAATGGGTGAGCTTCGAGGTGGATCAGGAGAGCCAGCAGGCCACCGTCAGCTGGGCAGAGACCCAAGGCAGCGTGCATGGCGGCACTATCGAGGAGGACAAGATCTCTTACGACGTTGTGCGCTATCCTGACAATGTGGTGGTGGCCACTGGCGTGAAGGGCACGACCTATGTAGACAATATCCCCTTCGAGGGCATGAAGCCCTACCGCTACGGCGTCATCGCCTTCCACAACGGCGTGAAGGGCGGCGAGACCGTTTCTGAAGCAGTCGTCGTGGGTCAGGCCATTGAACCGCCCTACAATGAGACCTTTGAGAACAGAGACGGCTATGACCTCTTTACCATCGTCGATGCCAACGAGGACGGCCGCACCTTCCGCTATTTTGAGAGTAGCAACTATAAGTGTGTGCAATCGCCCGACAGCTGGCGCGCTGCTTCCGACGACTATATGCTGCTGCCGCCCGTCCACCTGAAGGCCGACCGCACCTACAAACTCTTCTTCCGTTCGCGCTGCTACTCCGGCTACGACAACAAGGAGACGATGGAAGTCCTGATCGGACAGGGCGACGACTACACCACTTTCAGCACGCTCATGCCGCAGTTCGACCTGCCCTACAATACCCCCGAGTTCCTCATCCTCCCCTACGAGAAAGTGTTCCGTGTCGATGCTGAGGGTAACTATCGCATTGCTTTCCACGACGTGAGTGAGTATGACAACGACCGCTTTGAGTTGCACCAGATCAGCATCACAGAGGAAGCGCTCAACTCGGCTCCTGATGCCGTAGCTGACCTGAAGGCCGTGGCCGATGACCACGGACAGCTGGAAGCCACCATCAGCTTCACCACTCCCACGAAGTCTATCGACGGCGCCGCACTGGCCGCCATTGAGAAGGTCGAGGTGTATCGCGGCGAAACGCTCGTCAGCACCCTCAGCGAGGTGGCTCCCGGTGTCAAGCAGGAGGTCGTCGACAGCCATGCAGACGACGGCTTCAACACCTACACCGTGAAAGCCTACAACGAGAGTGGCGCAGGTCTCAGCGCATCGGTCAAGGTGTTTGTGGGCACAGACCAGCCCCTGCCACCTACCAACGCCCGTCTGGCCGACGACAATGACAAGCCAAAGGCTACGTGGGATGCTCCCGCAGGAGGCGTGAATGGCGGCTATGTCAACGTCGATGCCCTCACCTATAACATATATACGGCCGACAACAATGGCTATGCCGTGCCCTACAAGGAGAACATCACCGGCACGACCTTCACTGCCGACACCACCTTTGCCGAGCCCGGACTGCTCATCTATGCCGTCGCGGCTGCCAACGAGAAGGGCATAAGCACGATGGCTTCCACCAACACGATTGTCGTGGGCCCGGCCTACGAGTTGCCCTTTGCGGAGTCGTTTGCAGGCTCAAAGCTCAATACGTTCTGGTGGTTTGAAGAACACAACAGCCAGACCGGCCTGGCCGACGGCTCGGCCGACGAGGATAGTGGCGACCTGCTGTGGCAATCGCAGAACAGCGATGCCTGGGGCATTTGGGGCACTGGCAAGCTGGCAATGGCCGGCACCACCAACCCGCACCTGCTCTTCTATTGCTACAACGTCGCCGGTTCCAACACCAAGGTTACCGTCATTGCCACCAAGCCCAGCAATGAGCAGGTGACGCTGCACACCATCGACATGGCACAGAAGACTGCGAGCGGGTGGGTGCTCAACGACGTCGACCTCTCGCCTGTGAAAAACGAGAGATACATCGTGCTGAACTTCCGCTTCGAGGGCAGCGACACGCAGAATGCCACAGCCATCGACAACGTGCGCGTCTACGACAAGCTGGAGTATGACCTCAGCGCCACGCTGACCGCTCCCTCAAGGACGGTGGCCGGCACGAATACTTCGTTCGCCGTGAACGTCACCAACTGGGGCGTGAAGAGGGTCAGCAGCTACAGGGTCGACCTCTACGACGGCAACCAGCTCGTGGCTTCGGCCGACGGAAGCGGCATCAGCTCGCTGAAGAGCCAGACCATCACGCTGCACTATCAGCCTGCTATCACCAACGACAGCGAGCAGCTCGACATGCATGCCGAAGTGGTGCTCGACGAAGACATGGACCTGAGCAACAACCAGACCGAGGTGAGTGTGGTGGAAGTGATGCAGCCCGAGATGGATCCCGTGGAGAACGCCATGGCGAGCAAGGCCAATGACGGCAGCGTGGTCATCAGCTGGACAGCTCCCAAGAATGAGGTC
>JAGBJJ010000080.1 GCA_017934525.1 Prevotella sp. | reverse complement strand
TGACATTATCGAGCTGCTCCAGCGACGATGGCGAGACAGCACAGCAGGCTGTAAGCACTCCCGGGGAGATAAGCCTCACGCGTGTAGAAAAGAAAATGGTGGCCGACGGCAACGACTTCGCCTTCAGCCTGCTGCACCAACTGGATGCCGAAGCAGGCAAAAGCTACGTCTTTTCACCCATGTCGGTGGGCTATGTGCTGGGAATGTTGAGCAATGGTGCCGCAGGCTCTACGCAGCAGGAGATTGCCGGAGTGCTGGGCTTTGCAGCCAATAGCCAGCAGACCGTGAACAACTACTTCGCCAACATGCTGCTGAATACACCTCAGCTGGACAACGAAGTGACTATGGAAATAGCCAATGCGCTATTTACCAACAGTACCTACGACGGGGCTTTTCTGAATTCGTATATGTCGACCCTGCAGCAATATTATCAGGCTGGCATGGAATCAGCCAACTTCACCGACGCCGCCGCGACAGTGGCCCGCATGAACAGCTGGTGTCAGGAAAAGACCCACGGAATGATAAAGGATGCTGTCGACAAGAACGCAATCAGGTCATACGCTCTCGGGGCATTTCTCAACAGCACTTACTTCAGCGGCAAGTGGGCAACCGCTTTCGACGAGTCGAAGACCGCAGAAGCAGCATTTCGTCTGAGCGACGGCAACACCGTCATGCTGCCTGTCATGACAAAGATAGACACACTCGGCTACATGTCCGACAACCAAGTGCAGGCCGTCAGTCTGCCTTATGGCAAGGGTAACTACCAGATGGTGGTGCTCATGCCTGTCAAGGGCAGTACCGACGAGATGGTGGCCCAGCTCTCGGCCAAGCGCTTCGCAGCCATCTGCCAAGCCATGAACCCACAGACAGTGGAGGTAAAGCTGCCCCGCTACTCCACAAGCATCTCGCAAAGCATGAACAGCCTGCTGCAAAGCATGGGGCTGAAAGTGTCGCTTTCAGATGCTGCCGACTTCTCGAATGCTCTTTCCGAACAGTACCACTCAAAGAATCTGTTCAGCGAGTTAAAGCATGTGGCGCATATCGAGATTGACGAAGCAGGCACAAAAGCTGCTGCCATCACCTCGCTCTGGACTTATGGCGATGCGGGCGACAACCACAAACCGGAAGTGCGCCACTTCCATGCCACCTCGCCCTTTGTCTACATCATCTACGAGCAGACCACGGGAGCCATCTTCTTCATGGGAAAATACGTGGGGAAGTAATATCAACGGCACTTTACATCAATCTTACACCACCCCATGGGAAGGAGCCGACAGACGGTGTTGGCGCCTTCCCATGTGTTATATCGACACTTTTTCCCCCTGCAAGAGAAAAAAAACGTAAAAACAGGCGGCCATTTCTAAAAAAATGATTAACTTTGTCGCCGATAACACAAAAGATGCACTGACAGCAGACTACTCTGACTTCTCTGAATCCAACACAAAACTTCTATTTTTTACTAATCTTCAAAAAAAGCTAAAGCTTATGAAATTCTCAAAACTAATCGCTATGAGCGCACTGTGGCTGACGGCCACGGCTGCGACAGCTACGATTGTGGACGGCGTGCGACAGAAGCCCGTGCCCGCATCGTTTGCAAGCTACCAGGTGGGTGATACGGTGTATCTCTACAACACTGGGGCCAAGATGTTCTTCCTGGGAGCCAACGACTATAGCACCCGGGCCAGCGTGGGCAACCAGGGCTACAAG
The DNA here is from genome assembly GCA_017934525.1 of Prevotella sp. GTDB lineage: Bacteria > Bacteroidota > Bacteroidia > Bacteroidales > Bacteroidaceae > Prevotella. Next base: position 25,868 of record JAGBJJ010000080.1, on the reverse strand, counting down.
GTAATCTTCACCCTGACCGACAGCTGCCCCGACGGCATGGTGGAGCTGAAGGACTCGGTGGAGACGAAGAGCGCCTGGATGAGCACCTTCGCCGCTGCTGACGGCGAAGCCATCTGGGTGGACAACAACTCTGAGACCTACCGCTACTGGACCGTGACGCCCGTCGGCGACGCCTACCGCATTGCCAACACGCAGGTGCGCGACGGCGCCTTCATGGGATGGAACGGAGAGACCACCGACACGCGCCTCTATCTGCTCGACCCCGCTGCCGAGGGCGCTGCCGTGGACTGGAAACTGGTGGTTCCCGCTGTCTACAATGCGTGGGCAGCTCTGATGCCTGCCTACGAGAAGGCCGCCGAGCTGAAGGGCTACATCGACGAGGCTGAAGGCAAGGGCATCAACGTGGATGCCCAGAAGCAGGTCTACCTGGACGAGAACGCCTCCATCGAGGAGCTGGAGAACGCCATCAAGGAGGTGAAAGACGCTCTGGCACATCACGCAGAGCAGAGCGCCACGGTGAACAACCCACAGGAGATGACCTCGAAGATTCTGAATCCCACCTTCAACGGCAACAGCTACGCCTCGTGGAGCGGCACGCCTTTCGCCGGCAACGGCGCCAAGGACAATGCCGAGCACTACAACAAGAACTACGACACCTACCAGAAGGTGAGCGACTTGCCCAACGGCGTCTATGCCCTGGGCGTAAAGGCTTTCTACCGCGCCGGCAACCCCGAGCCTGCCTATGCCAACTACAAGGCACAGAACGAGCAGAGCCGCTATGCCAAGCTGTATGCCGTCACGGGCGCCGACACGCTCCGCCAGGCCATCGTGTCGCCCTTCACTGCCGCACAGTCGGTGCCTACGGGCGTGGGCAGCGAGTCGACCGTCACCGACAGCGAGACGGGCCAGACCCTCATCGTGCCCAACAACATGGTGGCTGCCGAGTACTACATGCACACGCTGAACGCCTATGACAACAAGCTGCTCGTGGGCATCAACAGCGGTGAGATGACCATCGGCGTGGAGAAGACCGTCACCATCGGAGGCGACTGGAGCATCTTCGACGACTTCTCACTAACCTACTACGGCAACTCGGCCGAGGCTTTCGCCTACTGGATCAACCAGACAAAGAGCGCGCTGCCGGCCTACGACGGCATCGTGGCTACCGTATCCTACATCGAGGAGTACAACCAGACCATTGCCAGCGCCAGCGCCAGCACCTTCGAAGAGGCCATGGCAGCCATAAAGGCCATACAGGCCGCCGAGGCTAAGCTGAAGGAGAATGCCGCCACATGGCAGGAGTATATCGACCTGGTGGAGGGCGAGGGCCGCAAGGCTATTGCCAACGAGGAGATTGACCAGATATTCCGCGAGGACCTGGGCGACTACATCAGCTTCGACTATGAGGAAATCATCAACGACATGGCACTGACCACCGAGGAGCTGCGCGCCGAGATACAGAAGGTGCAGGACTGGATTGACGAGATCAACGCCAACATACCTGCCGGCACCGACGTGACCTACTTGCTGGTGAACCCCGACTATGAGCAGGGTGCCACGGGCTGGAGCGGCAATCCCACCATGGGCAGCGGCGGCGGCAACACCTGCGCCGAGGCCTACGACAAGGCCAGCTTCGACGTGTATCAGGTGGTGAACAAAGCCCGCCTGGGTGTCTATAGCATCGAGGTGCAGGGTTTCTTCCGCCTGGGCCGCCCGCAGCACGAGCACTCGTCGACCAACGCATGGCAACTGTGGCTTGACGGACAGCAGATTGCCCCCGCCTTCGTCTACATGAACGACAACCAGACGGCTCTGAAGTGCATCTACGAGGAAGGCGCACCCGGCGGTGAACTGCCCAACGGCACGCAGTACACACAGAGCGGCATCGACGAGCCCGGCAACGGCAACCAGTATCCTAACACCATGCAGCAGGCCGCCGAGGCCTTCGCCGCAGGCATGTACAAAAGCAAGGCCTACGGCCTGGTGGCTGAGCAGGGCACGCCCATCCGCATCGGTGTGAAGGGCGCGCTGGCCGGACCAAACTGGGCCATCTGGGACAACTTTAAGCTGGTCTACGAGGGATTCGACGCCAACGTGATACGCCCCATCCTGCAGGAGACGGTGGCCAACGCCGAGGCACGCAAGAACGAGCCTATGAGCAAGACGGCCTACGAGTTCCTGACGGCTGCCATCGCAGCTGCCAACGAGTCGCTCAGCGGCAACGACGGCAGCGAGATGTTCAACGCCCTGAAGGACCTCTTCGCCGTCAATGAGGTGGTGAGCAACAGTATAGCCAAGTTTGCCGAGCTGGCTGCCGCCAACGAGAGTCTGCTCGACGCCATAGGCTCGGGCAGTGCCACCATGCAGGTAGAGGCCGGCAATCTCTACGAGGAGATTAAGAACGCACTCAGCAACCACAGCATCGAGGATGCCGACGTCGACGAGTATCTGCGCAAGATCAAGGCCATGAAGACCAAGCTGCGCCTGCCCGACAACTATGCTGACGCCAGCGACCTGTCGCCCGTAGACCTGACTGCGATAGTGGAGAACCCCGCCTACGACGACAACGCCGACGGATGGGAGGGCACCACGGCTTCGCGCAACGGCACGGCTGCCAACGTGGAGATATTCAACAGCAACTTCGACTACTATCAGGACATCTACGGACTGCCCGCTGGCACCTATCAGGTGAGCGTGCAGGCGTTCTACCGCGCCGGCACTTCGGCCAACGACTACCAGACGCGCGACGACGAGAGCCTCAGCCACGCCTTCATCTACGCCCTCAACGGCGACAGCACCGTGAGCAGCAAGGCGCTGATGCGACTGGCCACCGGTGCTAAGCATGTGAGCGAGCTGGAGGCCGACTATGCATGGGCTTCTGAGAGCGAAGGCATGGAGGTGCCCAACACGATGGTCACGGCCGGCGACGAGTTTATGAACGGCAAGTACAACGACAACAAGGTGACGGCCAAGGTGGGTGCCGACGGCTACCTGCGCATCGGTCTGAAGAAGAATGTGAACATCGACAACAACTGGACGCTCTGGGACAACTGGCAGCTGCAGTACTTCGGTGCCAACAGCGAACTGCCCATCGACGGTGATGCCTCGGGCATTGAGAATGCCGACTTCAGCCGCCAGGCCGTCGTGGAGTACTTCACGCTCGACGGTCGCAAGGTAAATGCTGCCCAGCGCGGCATACTCGTGCAGAAGGTGACCATGGGCAACGGAGCTGTCATCGTGAGAAAAGTGCAAAGATAAGTCACACACTGATCAAACCCATATACATTTGTCTATGATCTGTAACAACAGATTATACTCTCTTTAAAACAAAACGGAATCGGCAACGACAACCACTGCTAACGGCAGTGGCTGTCGGGGTCGGTTCCTTTGTTCTTTCTCTCGCCAACACCTTATTTAATAATCAGCGCACACATGCGCGAGGCCATCCGCCCCCGACGGCTGTCCCGACGGCCGCAGTCAGCAGGCGGATAACTACTAAGACTGGAAACTAAGCGCCGACAGGTTCCCGCATGTCGGCGAACAACATACAAAAGCAAGAACAACCAACCCAAAAACAAAATAAACAATAAAGCAACTATGAAACGAACAACTACCGCCAAGCACGGAAGAAGGTGGGCTCTGGCCGCCTGCTCGATGCTGCTGATAGGTGCCGCCGCCATGCAGTCGTGCCAAGACGACGTGCTCTCCGGACAGCCGTCGTGGCTGGGCAACTCCATCTATGAGCGTCTGCAGGAGGAGGGCACCTACACCACCATGCTGCGCCTCATCGACGACCTGGGCCAGACCGAAGTGCTCGGCCATACGGGGTCGAAGACGCTGTTTGCCGCCGACGACGAAGCCTTCAGCCAGTGGTTTCAGACCAACGCCTGGGGCGCCAGAAGCTACGAGCAGCTCACCGAGGCACAGAAGAAGATGCTGCTCAACAGTGCCATGATCAACAATGCCTACCTCATCGAGCTGATGGCCAACGTCAGCGGCAATCCGCCCATGGAAGGCATGGCCATGCGACGCGAGACGGCTTCGAGCATCTACGACTCGGTCTGCGTGATGCTGCCTTCGCAGATGCCCACCACCCGGGCGTGGGACAGCTACCGGCTACGGGGCAAGAGCATGCCCATCTTCAAAGACGGCACCTCGGCGCCCATGATTCACTTCCTGCCTGCCTACATGCGGTTCAACAAAATCACGAGCGAAGACCTCTCTATACTGACCAACCACCAGGCATCGTCTATCGACGAGGCATGGGTCAACGGCAAGAAGATAGTAGAACGCGACATCACTTGCAAGAACGGCTACATACAGAAGGTCGACGGCGTCATTGAGTCGTCGCCCAACATGGCCGAGATACTGCGCCAGCACCCACAGATGTCTATGTGGTCGGAGCTCATCGACCGTTTCTCGGCACCCTACTACCACGCCAACGGCACACGTGAGTACAACCGCATCTACCACAACGAAGACTCGGTGTTCACCCTGCGCTACTACAGCCGGCGCTCACTGGGCGGCGAAGACAACAACCGCATGCCCAACGGCGAGGTGCCGGCGGCACAGCTGGCCTTCGACCCGGGCTGGAACCACTACATGTACTCTAACACCATGGGCTACGACCTGCACTACGATGCCGGCGCCATGATTGTGCCTACTAACAAGGCCCTTGAGGAATGGTGGGAAGGCGAGGGCCGCGACCTGCGCGACGAATACAAGACGTGGGACTCCATACCCGACGCCACGCTGGCCAAGCTGCTCAACGTCAACATGCTGCCCACCTTCTCAGAGACGGTGCCCTCGAAGTTCGACCACGTGCTCAACGATGCCAAGGAGCCTCTGGGCATCAAGGTGGAAGACATCGACTCATGCTTCATGGGCTGCAACGGCGTGGTCTACATGGTCAACAAGGTGTTCTCGCCGGCCGAGTATGCCTCGGTGGCCTACCCCGCCCTGGCACATGCCTCGACCATGAATGTGGTCTACTGGATTATCGACCAGCGCAACTTCCTGCCCTACCTGCTCTCCATGGACTCTAAGTATGCCTTACTGCTGCCCACCAACAATGCCATGCTCAGCTATCTGGATCCCGCCTTCTATGGCACCACGGTCAATGTGACGGGCGACGACGGCACTACTTCCGCCGCTGAGGCATCGCAGCTCATCGAGTTCTACTATGACGCCACGAAGACCAGCGCCGAGCGCGTGCAGGCCACACGCTACAACAGCACCGTCAGCCCCGACGGCAACATCGCAAAAGGCGCACGCACACAGTCGGAGGTGGGCCGCGAGATCATCAACACCATGCTCGACGACCTGATGGACCAGCTCATCATCGTCATACCCGACAAGACCATGACGCTCGAAGACTACGTCGGCGCCGGCTACCAGTACTTCAAGACCAAGGGCGGCGCACTGCTGCGCGTCACCAGGAATGCCGACGGTGCCCTCTGCTTCGAGGGCGGATGGCAGATGGAGCACAGCCACAAGAAGCTGCCCTCCACCAGCGTCTACACAAAGACCAACGGACGGTCATACCAGATTGAGAACCAAGTGCCCATGGGAGCCACCAAGTCGCTCTACATGACGCTGAAGGAACACCCCGAATACTCGGCCTTCCTCAATCTGCTGGAAAACGACTACTGCGACCTGCTCACCGAGAAGCTCAACAATACCTATACCCCGGGCAACCTGACCCAGGGCAACAAAAACATGAGGCTCTTCGACAACTACAACTATACGGTCTACATACCCACCAACGAGTCGATAGCACAGCTGCAGCGCGACGGCTACCTGCCGGCGTGGAACGAGCTTGAGCTGGGCGACGACGACAGCGTCATCGACAGCATCTGTGCCGCCGAGCGCTGGCCCAGCAGCGACAAGGCCAAAGACTCAATAGCCACTGCCATCAGGGGCATCATCACCAACTTCATACGCTATCACGTGCAAGACCACTCCGTGGCCATCGGCATGGCACCAGAGCCAGGCTCCATGGGCAACAGCTATGAAAGCATGAAGCGCAACCCCGACACAGGGCGCTTCTATCCCCTCACCGTCGACTTCGACACTAACAGCCTGACCGTCACCGACGTCATGGGGCATGCCCGCCACGTGGTCAAGACAGAAGGTCTCTTCAACAATATCTGCCGCGAATACTGGTTCCGCGGCAGCAACTACAGCTCACGTCTCTTCATGGCCAGCGACGCCGTGATACACATGATCGACGCCCCGCTCTACTACGAGACGATGAAGCCCTGGCGACAGGTGGTGAGAGACTATCTTAACAAATAAGTAACAAAGAGGAAACATAACACGTATGAGAATACTTAAGCATATCATCATGCTGACTGCCCTGCTGCTGGCCAACGCCGCCGGGGCACAGACGATATCGTCGGTACACGGCACCGTGAGCGACGACATGGGAGCGCTCATGGGGGCCACCGTCTGCGAAATCGACGCCACCGGCCGTATCATCGAGTCGGCCGTCACCGACCTGAACGGCAACTTCACGATGAAGATACGCAATGTGAAAGACAAGATACGCTTCAGCTACGTCGGTATGAAGACGCTCACACTGCCCATCAACAAGACCACCTTCAACGTCAGGATGGAGTCGGCCACCATGCTGAAAGAGGTCACCGTCAAGTCAAAGCGCCGCATGCAGGGCAGTGCGCTGCCCATACCGCAGCGCGAGGTGTCGTATGCCACGCAGACCATCTCGATGAAGGAGTTCGAGGGCCTGGGCATCACGTCGGTCGACGAAGCCCTGCAGGGCCGCATCGCCGGCCTCGACATCATCGGCAACTCGGGCGACCTGGGCTCCGGCTCCACCATGCGCCTGCGTGGCGTCTCGTCGCTCTCATCGCTCACCGACGCCAACCCACTCATCGTGGTCGACGGCAACATCCGCGAGGTGAGCCTCGACAACTTCGACATGGCCGGGGCCAACAACGAGAAGTTTGCCGAGCTGCTCAACATCAACCCCGAGGACATCGCCTCCATCACCGTGCTCAAAGATGCGGCAGCCACCGCCATCTACGGCTCGCAGGGCGGCAACGGCGTCATCGAGCTCATCACCAAGCGCGGCGTGCGCGGCAAACCAAGACTCACCTACTCGCTGAAACTCACCGGCACCTACCAGCCCAAAGGCTACGACCTGCTCAACGGCGACGACTACACCATGATGCTGAAGGAGGCCTACTTCAACCCGCAGCAGAACGACAACGCCGCCGATATGTACAGCATACCTGAGATAAACTATCTCGACGCCACCGGCGGCTTCGCCGACTGGCGGCAGTATCGCGACAACACCGACTGGCGCGACGCCGTCACGCAATGGGGCATGCGCCAGAACCACTACGTCACCATATCGGGCGGCGGCGAGAAAGCCTCGTTCCGCATAGGCGGCGGCTTCGACCACGAGACGGGCACCATGATCAAGCAGAAGCTCAACCGCTTCTCTACCCGCGTAGCCCTCGACTACAACGTGTCGCAGCGCATACGCGTCAGCACCAACTTCGCGCTGACCTACACCCGCAACGACATGAACTATGACAACCTGCTGGGCATAGCCCTGAAGAAGATGCCCAACATGAGCATCTACGAGAAAGACCCCGTCACAGGCCAGAACACCTCGGCCTACTACAACATGCCGCAGGAGGGTGTCTACATCGGCTCGTCGGTGTTTGAAAAAGACCAGCGCACCTACGTCAATCCCGTGGCGTCAGCCAACCTGGCCAAAAACCAACGCCGCACCTACGACATGTCGCCCGAGCTGGTCATCAACTACCAGCTGCTGGGGTTCGACGAAGACCACTGGCAGCTCAACTGGCGCGGCTCCGTCTACATGAACATCTTCAACCAGTATGACGACAAGTTCTACCCGCAAGAGCTGACGCCCAAGCGCTGGGAGAGCAAGGTGAACACCAGCTACACCGGCTCGTCGAAGAGTGTGTCGTTCAACACCAAGCAGACGCTGACGCTCATACCGGCCTTCAAAAACAAAGACCACTCCATGATGGTCATGGGTCGCTTTGAGCTCACCTCCGGCTCGTCAAACTACCAGAACAATGCCGGTTCGGGCCTGCCCTCCACCGACAACGTGGTGGTGAGCCCTGCCGCCGGCGGCAAGATTGACGACCTGGGGTCGGGCTACGGGCAGTGGCGCTCAATGTACTACACCCTCTCCGCCCACTATGCCTACAAGGGGCGCTACGTGGCCGACTTCACCATGCGTGCCGACGGCACCACCAAGTTCGGCCCGGGCCACCGCTGGGGCTACTTCCCCTCGGTGTCGCTGAAGTGGATTGTCAGCGACGAGCCCTGGATGAAGCCCACCAGCCAGTGGCTCTCCATGCTCGCCGTGCGCCCCAGCTGGGGCCGTGTGGGCAACCAGCCTAACCAGAACTACCTCTACACATCGAAGTACGGTGCCACCGACCGCTATATCGACATGGCGGCCATCGCACCGCTCAACATACGTCTGACCGACCTGAAGTGGCAGATTGTGTCGAGCTACAACCTCGGTGCCGACTTCGGCTTCTTCGAAGACAAGCTCAACCTCACCATCGAGGCCTACCGCTCTACCACCACCGACATGCTCATGTCTAACTACCGCATACCCTCGAATGCAGGCTTCGCCACCGTGCCCTACCGCAACAGCGGCAAGATGCGCAACACGGGATGGGAGTTCCACGTCAGCACCAATCGCCTGATCAGGGCCGGCAAGTTCTACATGGACCTCAACGCCAACTTCGGCAACAACCGCAACGAGATACTGCAGATGGACGAGTACATACTCAACAACCTCAATTCCACCTTCAGCTACGAAAACGGCGAGTGGCTGCGCCGCGTGCAGCTGCACAACCCCTTCGGCGCCATCTACGGCTTCCGCTATAAAGGCGTCTACCAGTATAACTACAGCACGTTCGTCAACATGTCGCCCGAAGAGCAGCAGCAGTTCATTGCCGAGGGCAAGACGGCACCCGTGGCCTTCAACAAAGACGGCAAGCTCATCGTCGACGGCAACGGCGTGCCGGTGCGCATGATGTACAACTACACCAACGATGCCAGCGGCAAGAACTATCGTTTCCAGGGCGGCGACGCTATCTATGAAGACATCGACCACAACGGCAACATCGACGCCCTCGACATTGTCTACCTCGGCTCGTCGCTGCCCAAGCTCACCGGCGGCTTCGGCTTCACCTTCAACTACGGTGACTGGCGGCTCTCCACACAGTTCACCTACCGCATGGGCAACAAGATTCTCAACATGGCCCGCCTCAATGCCGAGGCCATGACGGGCAACGACAACCAGAGCCAGGCCGTCAACTACCGCTGGCGCAAGGAGGGCGACAACACGTCGATACCGCGCGCCATGTTCGGCAAGAACTCCAGCTACAACACACTTGTCAGCGACCGTTTCGTGGAAGACGGCTCCTATCTGCGCATGAGCTACGCGCAACTGTCGTATGCCATCAAGAAGAAGTACCTGAAGTGGATAGGCCTGAACCGCCTCTCGCTCTATGCCAGCATCAACAACCCGTTTGTCATCACCAAATACTCTGGCGTCGACCCCGACATATCGAACGTGGGCTACGATCCAGCCATCGACAATGCGCAGACACCGCGCTCGCGTTCCTACACCCTCGGTGTCACTGTCGACTTCTAAAGTAATACAGTATTTTTTCAAGTAACTAAGTACACATAATATATATGAATACCAGACTCAACAAAATATTCGTCGGCAGTCTTGCCGTCTGCGCCGCCCTCGCCTCCTGCTCCGACTTCCTCGAAATTAAGTCGCAGAGCGAGATTGTGCTCGAAGACTTCTGGAACGAGAAAGCCGACGTAGACAATGTGGTGGCCGGATGTTACTCGGCCCTGCAGGGCGACGGCGTCATGCGCCGCATGATGGTGTGGGGCGAGTTCCGCAGCGAAAACGTCATGGCCGGACAGAACATCAACAACGACATCAACCTGGAGAATGTGCTCAAGGAGAACATCACCGCCATCAATGCCTACACCACGTGGGACGGCTTCTACAACATCATCAACCGCTGCAACACGGTCATCAAGTATGCACCGCAGGTGGCAGGCCGCGACCCAGGCTACACGCAGAGCGAGCTGATGGCCACCATCGCCGAGGTGTCGGCCCTGCGCGACCTGTGCTACTTCTACCTCATTCGCACTTTCCGCGACGTGCCCTACAGCACCGCGGCCTTCACCGACGACGACCAGACCATGGACCTGCCGGCCACACCCTTCAATGCCGTGCTCGACAGTCTGATACAGAATCTGGAGCAAGTACAGGCACAGGCCGTCAGGCGCTATCCTGAGACCAAGCCCCTCTATCAGACCGGGCGCATCACGCAGGACGCCATCCATGCCATGCTCTGCGAGATGTATCTGTGGAAGCAGGACTACAACAGCTGTATACGCTATGCCGACATGGTCATCGACTCGAAAAAAGCCTTGGCCGAGGAGCGAAACAGACAGGGCGGCCAGAGCTATGACCAGCATGCCAACAAGGCACGCTTCAACGGCTATCCGCTCGTCAACGGCGCCATCATCACCAACTACTACGGCAATACCTACAACCAGATTTTCGTGGAAGGCAACAGCCAGGAGACCATCTTCGAACTGCTCTTCGACAAGTCGAGCGCCGGCAACGGCATGCTCGCCAATTCGGCGGCAGGCGCCTTCTACGGCAACGCCAGCGTGCTGAAGGGACTCGTCGGGCCGTCGACCACACTCGTGGAAGACATCTCGAAGACCTCCAAGCGCACCATCTTCGACGACCGCAACAAGAAGGTCGACGCGCGCCTCTACGAAAATGTCAACGGCACGGCCGAGGCCATCAGCAAGTTTGTCTACAACGCCATCACCATCAATGCCACGCAGCCCGACAGGGTGGAAGCCAACTACGGCAACAAATACGGCCATGCCCGCATCAACAACGCAGACCACTACTACAACAGCAGCAGCTGGGTCATCTACCGCCTCACCGACATCATGCTGCTCAAGGCCGAAGCGCTTTGTCAGCTCATGCGCGAAGGCAGCGACACCGAGACGAGCGACTACAACGCCCCGCTGCTGGCGGAGGCTTTCTCACTGGTCAACGCCGTCAACAAACGCTCCGTCTGCGAAGCCACACTCACCGACACGCTCGTAGCCTCCGACTATCTGACCAAGGCCCAGATGGAAGAGCTGGTGCTCCGTGAGCGCCAGCGCGAGCTGATGTTCGAGGGCAAGCGGTGGTACGACCTGGTGCGCCGCTCGCTGCGCGACGGCAACACGCAGGTACTGTCGCAGGCAGCCCAGAAGCGCGACGGCGTCAACGGCACCTTCCTGCAGAACTTCTTCCAGAAGATGGACGCCATCTTCTGGCCCTATAACAACGACGAGCTGAAGGTCAACAAGAACCTGCGCCAGAACCCCTCGTTCGGCAGCGGTGAGAACAGTAGTTACCAGAAATCATAAACAATAATACTCCATACCTATGATAAAGAAGCTTTTATATATCGTTTGCGCCGTTTGTGCCATCGGCGGCCTGCAAGCCTGCTCTGACGAGCCCGACAGCGAGAATTTCTACACGTTCACGGGCGAGATGATGAGCGACTACCTGAGAAACCGCCGGCAGTACAGCGAGTTTAAGACCATCGTGGAGCGAGCCAACCTGATGGACCTGCTGGCCACCTACGGCCACTACACCTGCTTCGCGCCCAACAACGAGGCTGTGGCCACCTACCTGCAGAGCAAAGGCCTGCAGAGCATCACCCAGCTCAGCGATGCCGACTGCGACACCATTGCCCGCACCCACCTCGCGGCCAACATGTACTCCACCTACGAGATGGACCAGGACCGCCTGCAGACGGCCAATCTGCTGGGCCGCTATCTGGCCACTGCGCAGGGACTCGATGCCGACGGCAATGCCGTGGTGTATCTTGAAGGCACGGCCCACATCTACTACGACCTGAAGAACGACTCGGTGGAGAACGGCATCGTGCAGCCCATCGACATGGTGCTCGAAAAGTCTAACAGCTACATTGCCGACATCCTGCGCGACAATCCCGCCATCAGCATCTTCTATGAAGCACTCACGGCCACGGGCGTCAACGAAGACATCGCCCTCGTGGAAGACCCCACCTGGGACCCCAAGGCCTATCAGAAATACTACTACACCAGCGACTTCTGGAAAGAGGTGGCCTGGGTGCCCGACACGCGCAAATACGGCTACACCGTCTTCGTGGAGCCCGACGAGGTATACCTCGCCAAATTCCGGGAGCTGGGCATATCCACCGAGGGCGGCACGCTGCGCGCCCTCTACGACCTGGCTTGCAGCATCTACGACAGGGTGTATCCTGAAGACACCGGCGCGCCTGGCCACAGCTTCCAAAACCTCACCGACAGCGTCAACCCCCTGAAGCGCTTCGTGCAGTATCACATACTCAACCGCTACGTGCCCGGCACCAGCGACCTCACGCCGCTCGTGATGAACGTGGGCGCCACCAACGAGGCCTTCGGCATAAACACCAAGGTCATCAACCCCGTCGACTGGTACCAGACGCTGCTGCCCCACACCATGATCAAGGTGGAGCAGCTCACCGTCGACATCGACGAGGACGGCAATGACTGCCGCGGCGCCGATGCCGACAAGGTGGGCGAGCGCTTCATCAATCGCCGCTATGCCGCACCCGCTTACACCGAGCGCGGCGCACTCATCAACTCGGTGGTGGAGAACAGTCCCACACACGATGCCATCAACGGCCACTACTTCTATGTAGACGACATCGTGGCCTTCAGCTACGACGTGCGTGAGACGGTGCAGAACATGCGCATTCGCATGGACTTCTCCACCATCTTCCCCGAGGTGATGACCAACGACATGCGGCTCAAGGGCATACCCACTGCCGACGATGCCTCCGACACGCCCGACGATGCTGCCGTGCCCAAAAACGGGCGCAACTTCTACTTCCCCCTGGGCTATCTTGACGGCGTCACCTTCACCAACTGCTACGTCGTCATGCGCCGACCTCACACCAACTTCTGGTCGTGGCAGGGCGACGAATGGAACCTCTTCGGCGACTACGACTTCACCTTCCGCATACCACCCGTGCCCAAGTCGGGCAACTACCAGCTGCGACTGGGCTTCTGCGCACTGCCCACGCGCGGCGTCATGCAGACCTACTTCGACGGTGTGCCGCAGGGCATACCCCTCGACATGACCAAATTTCTCGACAGCGACCTCTATATTGGCGACCGCTACGTGACCGACGAGAAACTGGGCGACTACAACCGGAAGACTGCCGAGGAGAAAGCCGAGGAACAGAAGCTGATGAAGAACCTGGGAGCCTACCGCGCCGGACGCAGCACCTACCACTTCAACCCCAACAGCGGCGAGCAGTTCTTCTTCACCGGCAACCCGCGCACCTACCGCCGCATTCTCTGCCAGACCTACATCGACGCCAACCAAGACCACTACCTGCGCTTCCGCGTGGCCAGCGACGGCAAACAAGGCAACAACAATGAGTTCATGCTCGACTACTTCGAAATCGTGCCCAGCAGCGTCTATGCGGTCGACGGCGAAGGCGACATGGAAGACGATCTGTAAGAACAAGCAACCCAACATACGAAAACCGACCATTATGACTATCAATAGCATCAAACATTGCGCCCTCGCACTCATCGCGGGCTGTGGCATCGCCGCAGCACTCACCGCATGCTCCGACACATGGGACGACCACTACGAGGCTGAAGCCACCGGCGTCAACCAGGGCTCGCTCTGGCAGGCCATCAAGTCTAACGAGCAGCTCAGCAACTTCGCACGCGTCGTCGAGGCCTGCGGCTACGACAAGGCCCTGGCCAGCAGCCAGGTGTTCACCGTCTTTGCACCCACCAACGACTGCCTCTCGGCCGACGAGGCCGAGGCCCTCATCGGCCAGTATGCCGAAGAGAAAGGCCACGTGAGCGACGACGACAACACCGTCATCAAGGAGTTTCTGCAAAACCACATGGCTCTCTACAACTACTCCGTGTCGTCGGTCAGCCACGACTCCATCGTGCTCATGAACGGCAAGTATGCCGTCATCACCCCCCAGCACATCAGCGGCACGCCCCTGCTCACTACAAACGCACTTTACCAAAACGGCGTGCTCTTCACCGTGGGACAGAAGGTAGACTACTTCGCCAACCTTTTCGAGTACCTGCGCAAGGATGCCGACCTCGACAGTCTGCGCAACTTCCTCTACTGCGGCGACACACTCAACAGCTCGCGGGCCTACCCGCTCTTCTACTTCAAGGAGTTTGAGCCGCACCTCAGCGTGGCCGGCGGCATCGTCGACGGCAAAACCGTCTATCTCGACTCGGTGTTCTCGCAGCAAAACGAGCTCTTCGACTTCCTCAATGCCGAGCTGAATGCCGAAGACAGCACCTACTGGATGGTGGCTCCCACCAACAAGGTATGGCGGCAGCTGGTCGACGAGTATGCCAGCTACTTCAACTACGACAACACCGTGGCCGACCGCGACTCTATCGCCTACACCAACACGCGCCTGGCTATCACGCAGGGCACCGTGTTCAGCCACACCGTCAACCCGTCGCTCGGCACCGGCCAGCCAGCCGACTCGGTCATGTCTACCTCGGCCGTGCTCAACTACAACCTGCGCAGATACCGGTGGGGCGCCGACTCGCTCAGCTACTATCAGTACTTCAACCCCACAGCACCCGAGGGTGTCTTCAGCGGCACACAAGACGTGCCGTGCAGCAACGGACTGCTCATGAAGGCCGACAACTGGCACATCGACAAGCGCCACACCTTCCTGCGCCAAATCATCATCGAGGCCGAGAGTCAGGGCAGCATCAAGGAGGTGAGCCGCGTGGAAGCCACCCAAGGCGACTCCATAGCCACCGTCACGCCGATGCTGCGCAGCGTGTCCAGCGACAACGCGTTCTACAATCAGGTGTCGGGCAACGGCTTCGTAGAGTTCGTGCCGGCCATCACCACCATGAACCACACCGTGACGTTCAACATACGCAACGTGCTCTCTAACACCGGCTACGATATCTACCTCGTCACGGCACCCGCACTGGCCAACGACAGCAATGCCAGCCAGGTGCAGCGGCTGCCCACCAACCTGCGGTGCACCATCAGCTACCACAGGCAGAACGGCACCACCGAGAGCAACCAACTCGTGTCGATGGTCACCACCAACCCCGACGTGGTTGACCACATACTGCTGGCCGAGGATTTCCACTTCCCCGTGGCTTCCTACAATCTGAGCGAAGAAAACCCGCAGGTGACGCTCAGGGTGGAGACGCGCGTGAGCAACGCTCAGCAGCGCAACAACACCCACACCCGCACCATGCGCATCGACTGTATCATACTGAAGCCTCACCAGTAGTAACGAACCCCCGAACCATAAACCACTAATCAACATAATGACGATGGATTTCAAAAACATATATTCCTTCAACTGGACACGCACCCGGCTCGGCATGGCACGCGCCTCTCTGCTCATGATGTCGCTCGTGCTCCTTCCGCTCAGTATAGCAGCTCAAGATGACGACACCGACGACGATGACGAGGTGGAGATGGCCGCTGCAAAGACATTCAAGCCGAAACAGGTGCAGTATGCGACGCGCACCGTCAGAGGACGCATCGTCGATGCTGCCACGCAGGCCCCCGTCGCGGGCGCCATCGTGCGTGCCGCCGAGATTGACGGCTACAGCGTGCTGACGGAAGACGACGGCACCTACGAGCTCAGCGTGCCCGTCTTCGCCACCGGCCTCTTTGTCTCCACCCCCGACTACAACCCCGTGCGGCTCGGTCTGAGCCGCGCCACACAGCAGAAGACGGCGGCTCTCTATCCCACCACCTTCAGTGCCGAGTACGCCCAGCAGACCAACGTGCGCGGCGACGTGTGGGCCCACGACTTCAAATATAGCGATGCCATCAACATTAAGGACGAGATACAGAAACAGATGGGAGCCTATGTCCACACCACCGGACGTAACGCCATTCCCGGCGTGGGCAGCGTGATGTTCATGCAGGGTCTCAACTCGCTCAACGTCAACGCCCAGCCGCTCATCGTGGTCGACGATGTCATCATCGAGCAGCAATACGGTCGCACGCTGTTGCACGACGGTTTCTACAACGACATCCTCACCAACATCAACCCCGCCGACATCGACAAGGTCACCGTGCTGCGCAACGGCACGGCCCTCTACGGAGCCAAGGGCGCCAATGGCGTCATCCTCATCCAGACACGGCGCAACAAGTCGATGGCCACACGCATCACGGCCAGCGTGGCAGCAGGGGTGTCGCTCGAGCCTAAGTTCATATCCATGATGGGGGCCGAACAGTACCGCAACTATGCCTCGGAACTGCTCAAGACCACCAACACGCGCAACCGTACTTTCAAGTTCCTCAACGAAGACCCCGACTACTACTATTACACGCAGTATCACCAGCAGACCGACTGGAAAGACCTGGTCTACCGCACGGCCATCAACCAAAACTACGGCATCAACGTGGAGGGCGGCGACGACGTGGCCAACTACAACCTGTCGGTGGGCTACACCAACGCCCAGAGCACACTGAAGAACAACGGCATGGGACGTCTCAACGTGCGCTTCAACACCGACATCGCGCTCACGCGCAGCCTCGCCGTGCGCTTCGACGCCTCGTTTGCCAACGTCACGCGCAACCTGCGCGACGACGGTGCGCCGGAGACCTACGACGAAGGCACGCCCACCTCGCCAGCCTTCCTGGCCTACGTGAAGAGCCCCTTCATCAGCCCCTATAGCTACGGCCGCGGCGTGCTCTCCGACAGCCACTACGACATCAACCCCGAAGACTATCTCACCGAGGCGCTGGCCAACTACACCAGCTACAACTGGCAACTGGGCAACCCTGCCGCCATACTGGAGTATAGCGAGGCTGAAAACAAAAACCGCTTCGAGAACTCCATGCTCAACCTCTCCATCATGCCCAAATACAGGTTCAACGCCCACCTCACTCTCAGCGAGCACTTCAGCTACAACCTGGTGAACACCAACGAGCGCTACTACATACCCATCAACGGCACACCCGACTACTATGTGAGCAGCATCGGTGCCTACCGCAACAACGAGGTGCGCTCGCTGGCCGCCAAGCAGAACTCGGTGATGAGCGACACACGGCTCGACTGGAGCAACCGCTACGACGCACACCTCCTCCACCTCTTCGGCGGCGCGCGCATCAACTGGGAGAGCTTCACCACCAACTCACAGGTGGGCTACAACACCGGCAGCGACAAAACACCGCAGATGCGCAACAGCCTGCTCAACGTGGCTGTGGTGGGCATCAACGAGAACTGGAACTCGCTGGCCTGGTACGCACAGGCCGAATACAACTACATGAGCCGCTACTACGTGCAGGCTAACCTCACGGCCGAGGGCTCGTCGCGCTTCGGCAAGGAGGCTGGCTGGCTGCGACTCTGCAGCACGCCGTGGGCCGTGTTCCCCGCCGTGCAGATGGGATGGGTGCTCACCGGCGAGCCGTGGCTGGCCGACGTCAGGGGCATCGACTACATGCGCCTCTCGGCTGGCTACGACGTGAGCGGCAATGACGACATCGACTATTATGCCGCGCGCAGCTACTTCCGCGCCTCGCAGTTCCTGCACGACATTGCAGGCCTGTCGTTCGACGGCATAGGCAACACCAAGATACAGTGGGAGACCACACGACGGCTGAACGTGGGCTTTGAAGGCAACTTCATCAACAACCGCCTTGGCCTGAGCGCCAGCTACTTCCGCTCCACCACCAGCAACCTGCTCACCCGCCAGCAGCTCGGATTCCTCTCTGGCCTCGACCAGAACTGGGCCAACGGCGGCAAGCTGAGCAACGAGGGCTTCGACGTCAGCCTCACCGCCAAGCTGCTGGCACGCAAGCAGTGGCAGTGGCAACTGGGCGTCAGCGCAGGCCACTACAAGAACCGCATCAAGGAGCTGCCCGTCGATGCCGGCTACATCGACAACGAGCTGTACGGCGCCACCATACGCACCCAGGTGGGACAGGCCGCCAACCTCTTCTACGGCTACAAGGCACTCGGCGTCTTTTCCACTACCGAGGAGGCCATGGCTGCCGGACTCAACGGCGAGAAGGGGCTCTTCTTCTATGCTGACAACGGCATCGACAAAAACTACTTCGGAGCCGGCGACGTGCACTTTGCCGACCTCAACGGCGACGGACAGATTACACCCGACGACCGCATCGTCATAGGCGACCCCAACCCCGACATCTACGGCAACATCTTCACCACCATCGCATGGCGGCGGCTGAAGCTCGACCTGCGCTTCAACTACTCGCTGGGCAACGACGTGTTCAACTACCTGCGCCAGCAGCTGGAGAGCGGCAGCCGCTTTATGAACCAGACCACGGCCGTGGAGCGCCGCTGGCAGGCTGAGGGACAACGGGCCGACATGCCGCGCATAGCCTTTCAGGACCCCATGAGCAACAGCCGCTTCAGCGACCGCTGGATTGAAGACGGCAGCTACCTGCGCCTGAAGACCGTCACGCTGAGCTACGACCTGCCCCTGAAGTCGGAGTACATACAGGGCTTGCAGCTATGGCTCCAGGCCGGCAACCTGTTTACCCTCACCAAGTATCTGGGCAGCGACCCCGAGTTCACCATGACGTCGGCCGTCATCGGCCAGGGCATCGACCTGGGGCGCCTCGGCCAGGGACGCACGCTGGTGGCAGGCGTGAAGATTAACTTGTAGCCCCCACTCCCGCCCATCATCCCCGAAGGGGAGGGAGCAAGCAGGGAGATGGGGAGTTGACCTCCTCAGCTATACAACCACATAACTACACATAATATAAAAACTATATGAAACTGTTTTTTGACATAAAGAAAACCGCCCGCCTGTTGCTGCTCTATGCGCTCCCCCTCGGGGGAGTAGGAGGGGGGCTGTTGCTCACCTCCTGCGACGATTTCTTCGACCAGGAGTCAGACACCGTGCTCTATGCTGACCACGACCACCTGAACAACGCCGTAGACACCATCTACTCCGTCACCGGCATACTCAACAAGCTGCAGGCCATTGCCGACCGCACCATCCTGCTCGGCGAGGTGCGCGCCGACCTCGTCGACCTCACCTCTGCCGCCAGCTCCGACCTGCGCGACGTGGCCAACTTCAACGTCGGCGACGACAACATGTACAACGCTCCGCGCGACTACTATGCCATCATCAACAACTGCAACTACTTCATAGCCCACGCCGACACGGCCCTGCGCACCAACCGCAACGAGTATGTCTTCATGAAGGAGTTTGCCGCCGTCAAGGCCATACGCGCATGGACCTATCTGCAGTTGGTGCTCAACTACGGCCAGGTGCCCTTCGTCACCGAGCCCATCCTCACCAAGGAGGAGGCTGAACGCGACTACCCGCGCTACGGCCTGCAGGCCATCTGCGACTACTTCATTGCCGACCTCGCCACGCTGCCCGAGCGCTACAACACCGAGCTGCCCGGCTACCGCACCATACGCAACACCGACTCGCGTTTCTTCTACTTCCCCCTGAGCATCGTGCGCGCAGAACTCCACCTATGGGCAGGCCACTACCGCGAGGCCGCACTCAACTACTACAAGTACATCAGCGAGCGCAACGGCATGAACTCGGCCTACCCCACCGGCGTGGCCTCACGGATGTGGGCACCAGGCTCTACCTCGTGGACCAGCACCGTCAGCATCAACATGCAGAACATCTTCTCGTCGGAGACCTACACCGCCCAGAGTGAGCTCATCACCATGATTCCCGGCGACTCTATCAGGGCTGAAGGCTACTACAGCGAGCTGCGCAACCTCTTCAACTCGAGCAACGACAACGACTACAAGGTGAGCATCGTGCCCTCGCAGGCGCTGCAAGACATCTCGGCCGCACAGGTGAACTGCTGCGTGGGCTCCAACGGTACCAGTGTCATCTACGCCCCGTCGGCCGGCATCAGCAACCACCGCAGCGGCGACCTGCGCCTCTCCTACGTGTGGACTGAGGGCATCATGCGCAACACGATGACCAACGAGCGCGTCGACATTCAAAGCATTGCCAAGTATGCCACGCGCAACGTGCATATCTACCGCCGCCAGATGGTCTATCTGCGTCTGGCCGAGGCACTCAACATGGCGGGCTATCCGCGCATGGCCTTCCTCATCCTTTCCACCGGCCTCACCAACCAGACCATGCAGCAGTATGTGTATCCCTACTGCAACGCGGCCGACTCGGCTTTCATGGCCCAGTTTGACTTCCCCGCAAGCCGCTATGCCGTGGTCGACGTGGAAGACATCACCACGATGAACCTCTCGCCGAGCCACAACACCCTCGGCATGCACAGCCGAGGCTCTGGATGGACACCGCTGAACGCCTACTACCAACTGCCCACCGACTCGCTGCTCAGCGCTGAGGAACTGCGCAGCCGTCAGCAGCACTTCGTCGACAGTCTGATACTCAACGAGGGAGCATTGGAGTTTGCCTTCGAAGGCACGCGCTACTACGACCTCATGCGCTTCGCCCTGCGCAGCAGCAACCCTGGGCAGTTCATGGCCGACCACGTCTATGCCCGCCGGGGCAGAAGTCAGGCTGCCGCCATGCAGTCGGAGATAAAGAAAGACCTCAGCCAGCCTACTAACTGGTACCTGCAGTGGAACGGGAAGATTGGCTTCTGAAGCCACAGACCCACCCCCACACAGACAGCGAGCCCCCGCAACCGTAAAACAGTTGCGGGGGCTCGCTCTTTATCATGTACCCGCGAAGCAGGCGATGAAAAGACAATCACTTCTGCATGTCGTAGACCACCTGCATCAGGCGCTTGCCCAGCTCGTCGGCCTCGGCCATGGTCTGTGCCTCGCTGTAGACGCGTATGATAGGCTCAGTGTTCGACTTGCGCAGGTGTACCCACGCCTCGGGGAAGTCAATCTTCACGCCGTCGATGTCGTTCACCTCAGCCTTCGCATCGTCGGCAAACATCTGTTTCACCTTCAGCAGGATGGCATCGACGTCGGTGTCGGGCGTCAGGTCGATGCGGTTCTTGGCTATCTGGTAGTCGGGCAGCGTGTGGCGCAGCTCGCTGGCGGTGCAGCCCTTCTGGGCCAGGCTCGACAGGAAGAGGCCGATGCCCACGAGGGCGTCGCGGCCGTAGTGGCTCTCAGGATAAATCACGCCGCCGTTGCCTTCGCCGCCGATGACGGCCCCCACCTCCTTCATCTTGGTGGTCACGTTCACCTCGCCCACGGCGGCAGCGCAGTACTTTCCGCCATGCCGTTCGGTGATGTCGCGCAGCGCACGGGTGCTGCTCAAGTTTGAAACTGTCATAAGCGCGGCGGCAAGCTGTCCGCCCTTAGCCTTCACCTCCTCGCCTAACACGTAGTCGGCCACGCTGACCAGCGTGTATTCCTCGCCAAACATGCGACCGTCTTCGCAGATGAAGGCCAGACGGTCTACATCGGGGTCGACGACGATGCCCAGGTCGAAACCGCCCTGCCGCATCTTTTCCATGATGCCGCCCAGATTCTTCTCCAGGGGTTCGGGGTTGTGGGCAAACTGACCGGTGCACTCGCCGTTGAGAATCTCGAAGTCGACGCCCAAGGCCTGAAACAGCTCAGGCAGGATGATGCCGCCCACCGAGTTGATAGTGTCGGCGCACACGCGGAAATGGCGCCTGCGGATGGCCTCCACATCCACCAGACGCAGGTCGAGCACCGATGCCACATGGCGGCGGTTCATGGTGTCGTCCACGACGACGCGACCCAGCCGCTCCACTGGAGCATAGTCGAAGTCCTCAGCCTCAGCCAGGCGCAGCACCTCAGCGCCGTCGGCCGCCGTCAGAAACTCGCCCTCGCTGTTGAGCAGCTTCAGCGCGTTCCACTGCGTGGGATTATGGCTCGCCGTGATGATGATGCCGCCGTCGGCCTCATGCCAGCGCACGGCCAGCTCAGTAGTCGGCGTGGTGGCCAGACCGATGTCTACGACCTCGTAGCCCATGCCCACCAGCGTGCCGCACACGATGTCGCGCACCATCGGTCCGCTGATGCGCCCGTCGCGCCCCACGACAATCTTTCTTGAGTCAGGAGTTGTTGCGCTTTCACCGCGCTTCATTCTCGAAATAAAGGTGGCGTAGGCCGTTGTAAACTTAACAATGTCGAGCGGGTTGAGCGTATCGCCCGTACGTCCGCCGATGGTGCCGCGGATGCCGGAAATTGATTTTATCAGTGTCATAAGTCTATTTTACGTTGAAACGTGAATTCATAATAGTAGGGATAGACATAGTTGGTGGCTATGCGGTGGCCTTGCGAGTGGGGCACGATGAGGCGCACTTTGGCCACCTGGTCGTCGGCCGAGCGGGGCCGCCCCACATTGATGTAGGGAAACGCCACCAGCTGTCCGGCAGCCGCCTGTGCCGCCATGCCGTTGACGCCGTAGGTGGTGCGCATAAGGCCCTCGGTGAACGAGCCTGAGTAGGAGCCGCCCGAGCGCAGCACGTTGAGCACGTCGACATCGTAGGGCGCCGTGTCGTTGTAGAGCGCCGTAGAGTCCATGATGCACAGCTCGAGAAAGCGCACCAGCAGGTCAGTCTGCTCGCCGTCGCGCAGCGGCTCGCCGCAGCCTTTGTTCACAATCTGCATATAGACACCCGAGTTGCTGAGATACACAAACTCGTTTTTCTCTAAATCAGTGACGTCGCCGTTGGCATGGAACACAGCCTCGTCGATGACCACGATGGCCGAGTCGCTGATAAACTGCCTGATGGCTTTGCGCTCTTTATCCTTCTTGTCGCCATAGGTCTCGTAGTGGTTGCAGCCCACGAAGGCAGCGAGGCAGACGAGTGACATGAGTGCCAAAAGAGTCTTTTTCATATATACCTTATTTAATATTTATCGCGTGCAAAGTTACTAATAAAAATGAAGACTGCGCTTGGCAACGCGAATATTTTCAGCTGAATAGACATTAATTAACATCCGTTGCGTCTTTGCAGGGTGCTGCACTACAGCAACTGCTGCTCGTAGGCGGCGAAGGCCTGCTTCACCACCTCGACGGCTTCGTCGATGGTGCAGTAGAGTCGTCCGCCCGAGGCGTTGAGATGACCACCGCCGTTGAAGAAGCGTTCGGCCATCTCGTTGCATGGAAACTGGTCGACGCTGCGCAGCGACACCCACACCAGGCGATCCCGCTCAGTGTCTTCGCGCAGCGAGACCGAGAGCTTGTGACCTTTCATCTGCAGCGGCATATTGACCAGCCCCTCAGCGTCGCCCTTGACGAAGTGGAAGCGGCGCAGGTCGTCGCGGCTCAGGGTGAAGTAGCTGGCATGGCGGCGTGCGTCGACCACCAGCCGTTCATACATCACGAAGCCTGTCAGGCGCAGCCTGTTCTCCGAGAAGGTGTGGTAGACGTTGCGGTATATCTTGTCTTTGTTGATGCGCTTGGTGAGCAGCTGCGAGATGATGAAGAAGATGGCGGGGTCACTGGAGTTGTAGGTGAAGGCGCCCGTGTCGGTCATCATGCCGCAGTAGAGCGGGGCGGCGAAGTGCTTGCTGAGCTGGTCGAAGCACCCCATCTGCCACACCACGCGGAAGATGAGCTCGCACGTAGACGAGGCCTCGGGGTGTGAGATGGCAATGACGGTATCGATGTCGGGGGTCAGATGATGGTCGATGAGCACCTTACGCGCCGGCGACAGTCGCAGAGCCTGCTCCATGTCGGCCGTGCGCGACGGCGTGTTGAAGTCGAGGCAGAAGATGAGGTCGCAGTGGTTCAGGGTCCAGTTGCAGCCCTCGCGGTGCTTGTCGTAGCGTATCACCTTCTCCGTGTTGGGCATCCATTGCAGGAAGTCAGGCGACTGGTCGGGCACGATGATCTGCGCCTCTTTGCCGAATACCGTCTTCAGCACTTCAGCCCAGGCCAGACAGGCTCCCAGCGCATCGCCGTCGGGATTTTGATGACAGGTCAGCAGGATGGTGTCGCTCTCGTTGATGAGTGCCTTCAGTTGCAGGCACTCCTCGTCGGTGATAATAGGTTTCAGCATTGTGGAATCTATGTGTTTGTTGTTTTTGAAGGTGCAAAGATACGAAATCTTTTGGAATTAAGCGCATACTTCCGCCGCGAGGAATAGAATTTTGGCCAAAATCATTTTAATTTTGGCCGGAATTGAATAAATTTTGGCCAAAATCTGGCTCCGTAGTGCCACCCGTGCGACTCTTCTGAGGCTCAGAGATATCGCTGATGTGCTGTTATGCAACATGCGGGGGGCCTCCTTTGAAGAAGACTCCCCGCATGACGACGGTGCAGGCTGCTGCCCCTGCTTAGAACAGCTTGCTGGGATAGACACCCTCGTCTACCAGCTTCTGGATGCGTGCCACGGTGGCGGCGCGGTCGGCGGCGTAGGTGACGCCAAACCACACGCTCGTGGTGTCGAGCACCTCGCAGGTGGCCGTGCCCTCGGTGATGAGCTTGTTCACCATCAGGGGGATGAAGAACTCAGCCTTCAGGTTCTGCATGTTCTTCGGGTCGCTGAGGAACTCACGGAAGTACCGCTCCGAGTAGTCGAAGTAGTCGGGCGTGAAGCCCCACATGTTCATCGACACGGGCGTCTCGTCGGCAATGGCCTGCCACTGGCCGACCTCGTCCTTATAGCACACGGGGCCGTCGACGCGCATAATCTCGGTGCGCTCCACCACGTCGGTCAGGTGGCGCTCAGCGTCGTAGGCGCAAACGCCGCGTGCCACGGTGCCGTTCTCCGACAGCGTGTTGCTCACGCGGAAGCCCACCATGGCATACTTGTTCTTCGAGCCCTCGGGCAGCTGGGCCAGCCAGTGGCCTATCTGCATGAAGGCGTCGCGACCGTAGAAGTCGTCGCAGTTGATGACGCAGAAAGGCTCGCGGATAACGTCCTTACCCATGAGCACGGCGTGGTTGGTGCCCCAGGGCTTCACGCGGCCTTCGGGCACGCTGAAGCCTTCGGGCAGCGCGTCGAGGGCCTGAAAGCAGAGCTCGCAGGGCACGTGGCCCTCATACTTGGCGAGTATCTGCGTGCGGAACTGCTCCTCGAAGTCTTTACGAATGACCCATACTATCTTGCCGAAACCGGCCTGTATGGCGTCGTAGATGCTATAGTCCATGATGGTTTCGCCGCTGGGCCCCAGGGGGTCGAGCTGTTTCAAGCCGCCGTAGCGGCTGCCCATGCCTGCTGCAAGCAGAAAAAGTGTAGGTTTCATGTCTGTTGTGTCTGTTATTCTTTTTTAACTAATGGATTAATGTGAGTACAAAGGTACAAATAAAAAATGATACGGCAAAGCGATGACCGTGTTTTTTTCGGCTCAGCGACGGGGGGGACGACTGATGCCTCACGTCCAGTAGTCCTGCTCGCCGGTGAACTGCATAGTGCCCCCGCACTTCGGACAGGTGTGGCCGTCCCATAGGCTGAGGCGACTGCTGCCGCACTGCAGGCACAAGCGCCCCACCTCGCTGCGGAACGAGGGGGCCACGTCGGCAATGATGCCGCCCACCACGAGTTGCTGAATGCTCTGGCAGTCGGCACACACCACGGGCGTGATTTGCTGTCTGAACAGCCCACGCCCTTCATAGATGTCGGCCTCATAGCCGCACCGGCTGCACCTGTATTTTTTCTTCCACGACATGTGCTATTCTGTTTTGCTGCCCTTCCGCCGGGCCTGCGCCCGCAGCCTTTTGGGCCTGCAAATTTAGATAAAATTTTCGAGATTATAAGCCAATCGAGATAAAAATGTGAACAAATTGCCCCGAAAAGTTAGAAATCAAGGCCGACATACGATCAATCCTATTCATTTCGTGCTCTTACGTCACATTTCTTTTGT
>JAGBJJ010000079.1 GCA_017934525.1 Prevotella sp. | reverse complement strand
CGTACGCACCGCCCAGAAATCTTTTAAGCCCATTGATTACTCGCTAATCAGTGGGCTTTTGTTTTACGCCTATACTTGCTTCATCGACAGGGCAATACGCTTGCGTCGCCTGTCCACCTCTATGACCTTCACGTCGACGTGCTGGTGCAGTTTCACCACATCAGTGGGGTGGGCAATACGCCGGTTGGCCATTTGCGATATGTGTACCAGTCCGTCTTGATGCACCCCGATGTCAACGAAAGCACCGAAGTTGGTGATGTTGGTCACGATGCCTGGCAGCACCATGCCCTCTTCTAGGTCATCGATGGTCTGCACGCGACTGTCGAACTCAAACTCCTCCAGCTGTTCGCGCGGGTCGCGCCCGGGCTTCTCCAGCTCGTTCATGATGTCGGTCAGGGTGGGTATGCCCACCTCGGCCGTGACGTACCTATTTATATCTACGCGCGCGCGGAGCTCCCGCTGCGCAATAAGGTCGCCCACCGAACAGCCCTGGTCGTGGGCCATCTGCTCTACAATGGCGTAGCTCTCAGGATGCACGGCGCTGTTGTCAAGCGGGTTCTTCGCCCCCGGTATGCGCAGGAAACCGGCGCACTGCTGAAAAGCCGACGGTCCCAGTCGCGGCACCTTCTTCAGTTGGGCGCGGCTGGCAAAGGGACCATGCTCCTTGCGGTAGTCCACAATGTTCTTCGCCAGCGCCGGCCCCAGTCCGCTGACGTATTGCAGCAGATGGCTCGACGCCGTGTTGAGGTTCACCCCCACCAGGTTCACGCAGCTCTCCACCGTCTGGTCGAGCTGGTGCTTCAGCTTCGTCTGGTCTACGTCGTGCTGATATTGTCCCACCCCAATGCTCTTAGGGTCAATTTTCACGAGCTCAGCCAGCGGGTCCATCAGTCGGCGGCCGATGCTCACGGCGCCGCGCACGGTGACGTCTTCGTCGGGAAACTCCTCGCGGGCCACTTTCGAGGCGGAATACACTGAAGCCCCGTCTTCACTCACCACAAACAGCTTGATGTCTGGCTGCCGGACTGTGTCGGCCCGCATGGTGTGGAGCACATCTTCAGCAAAGCGCTTCGTCTCTCTCGATGCCGTGCCGTTGCCTATGGCGATAGCCTCTATCTGGTAGTCGGCTATCATCTGCTGCATGTGAATACTGGCTTGCATGCGTTTGTTGACGGGCGGGTGGGGGAAGATGGCCTCATGGTGCAGCAGGTTGCCCTGCGCATCGAGACACACCACCTTACAGCCCGTGCGGAAGCCGGGGTCGATGCCCATCACGCGCTTCTGGCCCAAGGGAGCGCCGAGCAGCAGCTGGCGCAGGTTCTCGGCAAAGACGTGGATGGCCTCTTCGTCGGCCGCCTCTTTGCTCAGGTTGCCGAACTCTGTCTCAATCGACGGCTTCAGCAGCCGTTTGTATGAGTCCTCGGCCGCCTCGGCCACCAGTCGCCCCGAGGCATTGCCGGAGCGCACCCACTGGCGCTGCAGCCTGTCAATACACTCCTGGTCGTCTGCGGGGTCGATGCTGATTCGCAGCATGCCCTCCGCCTCGCCTCGCCGCATGGCCAGCAGGCGGTGGCTGGAGCAGCGTCGCAGCGGCTCGTGCCAGTCAAAGTAGTCGCTGTATTTGGCCGCTTCCTCCGTGTCGGCTTTGGCTTTCACCACCTTCGATGTGATGATGGCCGTGCGCCGGAAGGCGCCGCGCAGCTGCTGGCGCGAGCGCTCGTCTTCGCTGATGGTCTCTGCTATGATGTCCTGTGCGCCGCGCAGGGCCGCAGCCACGTCAGCCACGTCGCCCACGACAAAGCTCTTGGCCGCGCGCTCCGGGTTGGCCTCGCGCTGCAGCATGATGAGTTGTGCCAGAGCTTCCAGCCCCTGTTCGCGCGCCACCTGGGCACGTGTGCGGCGCCGCGGCTTATATGGCAGGTAGATGTCTTCCAGCTCGGTGGCATCCCAGCAGTTGTCTATGCGCTGCCGCAGCTCGGGCGTCATCTTCTGCAGGTCGGTGATGGTCTTTATCACCGTGTCCTTCCGCTTCTGAATCTCCTTCAGCCGCTGGCTCTCGTCGCTGATGGCAGCTATCTGCACCTCGTCGAGGGCTCCGGTGCGCTCCTTCCTGTAGCGCGAGATGAAGGGTATGGTGCATCCCTCTTCGAGCAGGGCCAGCGTGTTGCCCACAGCCTCGATGCTCAGATTCAAGGCTTGCGCAATGAGTTTCGTGATGATGGTTGCTTCCATATTGTCGCGATGGGTTAGAATGTAGAGATAATCTTTCGGGCCTCCTCGATGGTGCTGTCGAAGGGGCCCGTGTGCTCCAGCTTCAGCGTACACATGGCTGCTGCCAGCCGTCCGGCCTCTTCGCAGGAGGCGCCGCGCGCCCGTGCATAGAGATAGCCGGCAGCGTAGGTGTCGCCGCACCCCGTGGCGTCGACGGTCTGGCGGGGCGGATAGCCGGGAATCTCATGAAAGCGGTCGTCGGCATAGATGAGCGAGCCGTAGCTGCCCAGGGTGACGAGCACCTCGCGCACGCCCCAGCCGGCTATCATGCGGGCGGCGCGGCGCAGGTCGCGCTCACCGTCGGTCAGCACGTCAATCTCGTGTTCGTTCACTTTCAGTATGTCGGTATGCTTCAGCACGCGCAGCTTGTCGCTCCAGTCTACGGCATAGACCCTGTGGTTGCGCACCTCGCGCAGGTAGCCCTGCACGTCGACGCACACACGTCCCTTCTCGGCAAGATGCTCCACCACTTCGGGCGCGAAGTCGTCTACGAGTAGCGTGCCTAAGTGAAACACCTCCGCCTCGGCATCCTTCAGCTGGTCTGCAGTGAAGGGTGCAGCCTTCGACATCACCCGCTGTCGGCGGTTGTTCATGTTGCGCCCATAGCTGTTTTCAAAGTATACGCTCGTCGGGCTGCCCAGGTCTTCAATGTCTACCCCGGCCTGGCGGAGCCTGTCTATTTCGTGTCTCAGGTCGTCGCCCACAGCCGTTATCACGCCGAAGCTGACGTCGTGTGGCATGTGATTCATGGCCCATGCCACATAGTAGGCCGTTCCGCCGGCACAGTCAATTCCCTCTGGAGTGGCAGGTGTTATGATTCTATCGTGTGTGATATGGCCTATACAGAGTATCTGTTTCTTCTCCATGATGTGTGTTGTTGCTTGTTATTAAACTATTGGTAGAGTGTCTGCGCTATCAGGCGGGCCACTTGCTGCAGGCCTTCAGCGTCAGTGTCGTCGAAGGTGGAGAGCTCGGTGGAGTCGATGTCGATGACGCCGGCCACGTCGCCGTTGCCGCGAAAGATGGGCACCACGATTTCCGACCTCGAAAGGGTGCTGCAGGCGATATGGCCCGGAAACTGCTCGACATCGTCTACCACAAGTGTCTGCCGCTGCTCCCAGGCAGTTCCGCAGACGCCGCGGCCGCGGGCAATGTGCATACAGGCCACCGGACCTTGGAAGGGCCCTACGCGCAGCTCGCCCTCGCGCACCAGGTAGAATCCCACCCAGAACCACCCGAAGTGGTCTTTCAGCAGGGCTGCCACGTTGGCCAGCACGCTCATTTCCTCGCTCTCTCCTCCGATGAGTGCTGCCATCTGAGGCAGCAGCTCCTCGTAAAGCTGTTTTTTCTTCATATCACCTGCAAAGATAATATATTTTTTCATGTTTTGCAAATTTTGTGGTCTGAAAGTAAATACTGCCCGCGAAATATGAAATATTTTAGATTATTCTTGCTCCATCAAAAAAAAAGTAGTAACTTTGCAGGCTGGTAAAGTATATATACAACTTATATAATATTACAACTATGTCAAACAACAGAGAGAAACTCTTCACCGAGTTTACCGCCCCTACCACCCAGGAGTGGCTGGACAAGATTCAGGTAGACTTGAAAGGTGCCGACTTTCAGAAGCGCCTTGTGTGGAGAACTAATGAAGGTTTTAATGTGCAGCCTTTCTATCGCCGTGAAGATCTGAAGGACCTGAAGACACCCGAGGCTATGCCCGGCGAATTCCCCTTCGTGCGTGGCAACAAGAAAGACTCTAACGCTTGGTATGTTCGTCAGAACATCAAAGTTGATGATCCTGTGGAGGCCAACAAGAAGGCCCTCGACATCCTCAACAAGGGTATCGACTCTATCGGTTTCCGCTTTGGCGGCGACATGGTGAGCGCAGAGTTCATCGAGAAGCTCCTCAAGGACATCCGTCTCGACATCGTGGAGGTGAGCTATCGCACCTGCCCCGGCCATGCCCTCGAGCTGGCCGACATCCTCGTGGCCTACTTCGAGAAGATGGGCTACGACAAGGAGAAGATTGTGGGCGGCCTGGGCTTCGACCCCATGGACAAGATGCTGCAGAAGGGTAAGGACACCACCGCCCTGCTGGCCGACATGCCCAAGCTCGTGGAGAAGCTGAAGGATTATCCCAACCTGCGCTGCGTCATGGTCCACAGCGACACACTCAACAATGCCGGTGCCTACATCGTCCAGGAGCTGGGCTACGCCCTCGCCTGGGGTAACGAGTACCTGCAGCAGCTGGTCGATGCCGGCGTCGATGTCGACCTGGCCGCCAAGAGCATCAAGTTCTACATGGGTATCTCTGAGAACTACTTCATGGAGATTGCCAAGTTCCGTGCCGCTCGCATGCTGTGGGCACAGATTGTGAAGCAGTATGAGCCTAAGTGCGACTGCGCCTGCAAGATGGTAATCAACGCCTCCACCTCGACCTACAACCAGACGTTGTTCGACAGCTATGTCAACCTGCTCCGTTCGCAGACCGAGGCCATGAGTGCTGCCCTGGGTGGCATCCACTCGATGGTGGTCACGCCGTTTGATGCTCCCTATGAGAAGGCTACCGACTTCAGCGAGCGCATCGCCCGCAACCAGCAGCTGCTCATCAAGGAAGAGAGCCACTTCGACCGCATCGTCGACCCCTCGGCAGGTTCTTACTATATTGAGCACCTCACCGACGCTCTCGCACGCGAGGCATGGAAGCTGTTCCTCAAGGTTGAGGAAGAGGGCGGATTCCTCGAGGCTCTGAAGAAGGGCACCGTGCAGGATGACATCAACGCCACCAACGTGAAGCGCCACGGCGACGCCGCCAAGCGCAAGGAGTTCCTGCTGGGCACCAACCAGTTCCCCAACTTCACCGAGAAGAGCGAGGGCAAGCGTGCCATGGCTGCATGCTGCTGCTGCCACGCCGGCGAGGGCAACTGCGAGGCTCCCTTCAAGAAGCTGGAGACCTCTCGTCTGGCTGCCGACTTCGAGAACCTGCGCATCCACACCGAAGAGAAGAGGGTGCCCACGGCCTTCATGCTGACCATCGGCAACCTGGCCATGCGTCAGGCTCGTGCACAGTTCTCGTGCAACTTCCTGGCTTGCGCCGGCTATCAGGTGAAAGACAACCTCGGCTTCAAGACCGTCGAGGAAGGTGTCGACGCCGCTCTCGAGGCCAAGGCCGACATCGTGGTGCTCTGCTCGAGCGACGATGAATATGCTGAGTATGCCATCCCTGCCTTCAAGTATCTCAATGGCCGCGCCATGTTCGTCGTGGCAGGTGCTCCCGCCTGCATGGACGACCTGAAGGCTGCCGGCATCGAGAACTTCATCCACGTGAAGTGCAATGTGCTTGAGACCCTCAAAGAGTATAATGCTAAGTTAGGAAT
>JAGBJJ010000078.1 GCA_017934525.1 Prevotella sp. | reverse complement strand
GGTGCTACTGGTATGATTGGTGACCCCTCTGGTAAGTCGCAGGAGCGTAACCTGCTGAACGACGAGACGCTGCGTCACAACCAGGAGTGCATCAAGAAGCAGGTGGCTAAGTTCCTGGACTTTGAAAGCAAGGACGCCAACGCTGCCCTGATGGTGAACAATTACGACTGGATGAAGGACTTCACATTCCTTGACTTCGCCCGCGAAGTAGGTAAGCATATCACCGTCAACTACATGATGGCTAAGGAGAGTGTGCAGCAGCGCCTGAACGGTACTGCTCGCGACGGTCTGTCATTCACCGAATTTACCTACCAGCTCTTGCAGGGCTACGACTTCCTCTACCTTTACCAGCACTATGGCGTGAAGCTGCAGCTGGGCGGCAACGACCAGTGGGGCAACATGACCACCGGCACTGAGCTCATCCGCCGCACCCTGGGCAGCGAGGTGGAGACCTATGCCCTCACCTGCCCGCTCATCACCAAGAGCGACGGCAAGAAGTTCGGCAAGACCGAGAGCGGCAACATCTGGCTCGACCCCAAGCGCACCACGCCCTACCGCTTCTATCAGTTCTGGCTCAATGTGAGCGACGACGACGCCGAGCGCTACATCAAGATATTCACCTCGCTCGACCGCGACACCATCGAAGCCCTCGTCGAGGAGCACAAGCAAGACCCCGGCCGCCGCGTGCTGCAGAAGCGCCTGGCCGAGGAGGTCACCGTCATGGTGCACTCGCGCGAAGCCCTCGACATGGCCATCTCCGCCTCGGGCATCCTCTTCGGCAAAGCCACACGCGAGGCCCTCGAGCAGCTCGACGAGCAGACCTTCCTCGACGTCTTCGACGGCGTGCCGCAGTTTGAGGTCACCAAAGGTCAGCTGGGCAAGGCAGCCTCCGAGCTGTTCACCGTCGACACGAAGGTGTGCCAGTCGAAGCGCGAGATTCGCGAGTTCCTCAAGAGCGGCGCCCTCTCGCTGAACAAGGAGAAACTGGCCGACGACCGCCTGATAACTGCCGACGACCTGCTGGGTGGCAAGTACCTGCTCGTGCAGCGCGGCAAGAAAAACTACTACCTGATAGTGGTGAAATAAAAATGATAAGGCAGAGGGAGTCACCCTCTGCCTTATCATTTTTATTTGTCGGAATTCCTTTTTTTACTTCTTCACCATCTTCTTTCCGCCCACGATGTAGATGCCCTTAGGCAGGTCATTGAAATCGCTGCCCAAGCGTATGCCGTTGACGTCGTAGATGGGCTGTTTCCTCTCTTGCTGCCAGTCGCTATCCATTTCCTCTATGGCATTGCTTATCGGCTCAATGATTACCTGATTCGTCACAACGTTGCCCGACGGGTTGCAGATGGCATGCTTCTCTGGATTCCACACGGCACTCTTGGGGCCGGAGATGACGCATCCTCGCAGGTCCAACATCTGCAGGTCGCAGACAGAGCCTATGTCGCCTTGTGCCTTTACGGTAGCATTGTCTACAATGAGGGTTTCGCCGGCAGTACCTGTGGACCCGGCAATACCCCAGGTTCCCTTGGCATCAACCTCGCATTTATTGATATGCACCGTGTAGCGTGAGGGGATGTAAATGCCGCAGTCAGTACGGCTGTTCAGTGAAAGTGAGCCAGAGCCCTCAACCAAAACACTTGCAGCGGCTAATATCGCAGATAGGCCGGTTTCTATTGTATTATTGCCTCTCACCACAAGAGTGTAGATTACGTCTGCGCCGGAAGAAGGTGTATTCTGGTTGAATGATATGCCATTTCCTCCCGTTTTTTCATTCTCTATCTTGGCATCCGTGAGTGTGAGCGTGCGCAGACTTGGGTTGTAAGTCACGCGGCCACTCTTCACGGCCGGGAATCCGCCTTCAGGCGTGATATTGAGATAGTTGAGAGAGGTCACCTCTACATCGCCGATACTGATGCCATAGTTACCAGTAGGTTTTATCACGACCTCCTCTTTACAGTCGCTGCCGTCAAGTTTTACTGTCCCATTTTCAATATATGCGCCTATAGGAGAAACAATCTCACAGCCTGATAGTTCTATTTTCGCCAGGTCGCATATAGAGGCATCACTGCCTTTAGCCTTCACGTTGGCATTGACAAACCTTAGATAACCTTCCCTATCAATTGGTCCTGAAATGCCCCATCTGCCTTCAGCATCAATCAAGCCAGTACAGCTTATTTTAAAGTTATGGTTTCCAACCACGTATATGCCACAATCTTTTTCTGAATTGCACTTCAGCGAACCACTTCCTTTTATAGTTGCATCACTATAGGCAAGTGCAATTGAAGCACCACGTGACGTTATCTGATTGCTACCTTCCAGGTTTATGATAAACTCTGCCACATCAATATCTGACTTTTCTTTATCATAACGTAGAGGTGCTGTTATCACTGCGTCTTTAAGAGTGAGGGTGTAAGTCTCTGGGTCGAATGTAACGGTACCGCTCTCAATTGCATTGAAGCCATTGGCTGCCGAGATGTCGGTATAGTTCCCTGAGGTAATCATCTTTCCTGGATCATTTTCGCCAAATGTAATACCATAGTTAACAACAGGTTTTATCACGACCTCCTCTTTACAGTCGCTGCCGTCGAGTTTTACTGCCCCATTTTCAATATATGCGCCTATAGGAGAAACAATCTCACAGCCAGATAGTTCTATTTTCGTCAGGTCGCATATAGAGGCATCACTGCCTTTAGCCTTCACGTTGGCATTGACAAACCTTAGATAACCCTGCTTAGCAATTGGTCCTGAAATGCCCCATCTGCCTTCAGCATCAATCAAGCCAGTACAGCTTATTTTAAAGTTATGGTTTCCAGCCACGTATATGCCACAATCTTTTTCTGAATTGCACTTCACCGAACCACTTCCTTTTATAGTCACATCACTATTGGAAAGTGAAATTGAAGCACCACGTGACGTTATCTGATTGCTACCTTTCAGGTTTATGATAAACTCTGTCACATCAATATCTGACTTTTCTTTATCATAACGTAGAGGTGCTGTTATCACTGCGTCCTTAAGAGTGAGGGTGTAAGTCTCTGGGTCGAATGTAACGGTACCGCTCTCAATTGCATAGAAGCCGTTGGCTGCCGAGATGTCGGTATAGTTCCCTGAGGTAATCATCTTTTCTGACCAATTTTCGCCAAATGTAATACCATAGTTAATTACATCTCCAGGTGCTTTGTTTTTAGTGTTCCTAACCTGCGCAGAGTAATCTCTCTGTTCGCCAGCACTTTCCTGAGTCTTGTTGCTCACATTTGCAGCCCTCCTTACATCGCTGGCATTTCTGAAACTTCCGGTCTTTGTGTCTTGAGCGGACAAGAGCGTTGGCAGTGCAAAGGCTAAACCCAATGCCAAAACCCTAAATAAGTAACTTTTTTTCATTGCATTTCTACCTCCTGTTTTACCTTCTGCCTCAGGCACCGTATCCTTTCAGACAGAGTGTCTCTGGCGGTATGGCCGTGCTTGAGAGGCTCGGCACGTATGTTAATAATAATGTGGTATTTCGTTTAAGTCAGAAGTTCTTGTATGAATTAACACTGCAAAGATAAGTATAAAAAAAAGAAACGACATTGCAAAATCGGACAAAAATATTGCAAAATCAGACTTTCTGCATTTTCGCATCTTGCAAAATCGGACATTCGGCACCTCTGAAAGCCCCCGAAACAGAGGAAAAGTCACTGATAGATTCGGCGATAGCAGAAGTCGGTGCCCATCCGCCGGCGGTTTGTTTCCCAGGTAGACTCGCCAAGCTGTATCGTCGTGGCCTTGAGAATGTCGCAAAACGTTGTAGTTTTAATTCTTTTTTGCAATTATTTCGAATGAAACCTTTGCAGATTAAAGAAAAAAGAGTATCTTTGCCCGCGAATATTCATTTTTTACTACTAGTACGAACATGAAAAAATTATTTTTATTAGCATTCATGGTAGCCATGGTTGG
Organism: Prevotella sp.; assembly: GCA_017934525.1. Taxonomy (GTDB): domain Bacteria; phylum Bacteroidota; class Bacteroidia; order Bacteroidales; family Bacteroidaceae; genus Prevotella. The sequence continues at coordinate 12,343 of JAGBJJ010000078.1, read as the reverse complement.
CACCGTATGCGCTCAGTTGCCTAAAGTGACAGTGAAAGACATCAATGGCAAGACAGTTACCACCGACACCCTTTCCAACAACGGGCGGCCGTTCATCATCGACTTCTTCGCCACTTGGTGTAAGCCCTGCAACCGCGAGCTCGACGCCATCGCCGAGGTCTACGACGAGTGGGTGGAAGAGACCGGAGTGAAGATTTATGCCGTTTCCATCGACCAGGCACAGAATATCAATAAGGTGAAGCCCCTTGTAGACAACCACGGGTGGGAATACGACGTGCTCCTCGACCCCAACAGCGACTTCAAGCGCGCCCTCGGCATACAGATGATACCCTACACCATCATCTGCGACGGGCAGGGCAACATTGTCTATAAGCACAACGGCTACACCGACGGCGCTGAGCAGGAGCTCATCGACAAGGTGCGCGAACTCGTCAAGGCAGACAAATAACCTGACAGTGAATAAAATAACGAACTAAAACAACATGAATCGCATTCTCTCTATGCTCGTCGTGGGTTGTGGCCTCGCTGCAGTGCTCCCCCTGTCAGCCCAGACCGACGACAACAAAATCACCCTCAGCGGCTCTATCCAGAGCGACATGCTCGTGCCGCAGGCCGACGATAAAATCGGCGCCGAGAAGAAAGAAGACTTCCAGACCAACACCTACGTAGACCTCATGCTGCAGCACCGCGACTTCGAGGCTGGCGCACGCCTGGAATATCTGGAGCACCCGCTGCCCGGCTTCGAGAACGACTTCAAAGGCTGGGGCGTGCCCAACTTCTACCTGAAGGGCAAGCTGTCGTGGGCTGAGCTCACCGTGGGCACGTTCTATGAGCAGTTCGGCTCGGGCTTCATCCTCCGCACCTACGAGGAGCGCTCCCTCGGCATCGACAACTCGCTGCTCGGCGGGCGCCTGCTGCTCAAGCCCGCCAAGGGCGTGCAGCTGAAAGCCCTGGGCGGTCACCAGCGCCGCTACTGGGACCACAACAAGTCGTGGATCTCGGGCGCCGACCTCGAACTGACCGTCAGCGACTGGATTCCCAAGATGCGGCAGGGCGGCACCACCCTCACGCTGGGCGGCTCGTGGGTGAACAAGCACGAGGAGCCCGGACAGTTCCGCAAGACCATCACCACCGAAGATACCGAGGCACACACCACCACCTTCACCACCCTGGAGATGAACCAGCCGCGCTACGTCAACGCATGGGATGCCCGCATCAACCTGAACACCGGCAATTTCTCGCTTTTGGCCGAATATGCACAGAAGACCGACGACCCGTCGTTTGCCAACGGCTATATCTTCAAGAAGGGCAACGTGGCCATGCTGTCTACCAGCTACTCGCAGAAAGGCCTCAGCCTCCTGCTGCAGGCCAAGCGCTCTGAGAACATGGCTTTCAAGAGTGACCGCACCGTCATCGGCACCAGCAGTGCCATCAACCACCTGCCCGCCTTCACCCAGGACCAGACCTACGCCCTGGCTGCCCTCTATCCCTATGCCACGCAGCTGGCCGACGGCGAGTGGGCCTATCAGGCTGAGCTGGGCTACAACTTCAAGCGCAAGACCGCGCTGGGCGGCAAGTATGGCATGAACATCAAGGTGAACTACAGCTATGTGCGCGCTATCGACCGTAAGTTCTACGACGGCGTTCAGCGCAATGCCATCGGCGGCACCACCGACATTGCCGGAACGGGCGGCTACACCTCGAAGTTCTTCAAGTGGGGCGACCACACCTACTATCAGGACTTCGACATCCAGCTCACGCGTAAGTTCACCAAGCAATTCAAGCTCAACCTCATGTATATGAACCAGCGCTACAACAAGACGCAGGTGGAGGGACACGGCGGCATGATTCATAGCGACATCTTCATTGCCGACGGTAAGTACCAGTTCTCGCCCAAGACCACCCTGCGCGTCGAGGCACAGTATCTCTCCACCAAGAACGACGAGGGCGACTGGGTCTACGCCCTGGCCGAGCTCTCGCTGGCTCCCCACTGGATGCTCACCGTGAGCGACATGTGGAACTGTGGTGACAGCGATCCTGCCCACTATAGCAGCAACACCCATTATCACTACTATCAGGGACTCGTCACCTATAACGTCGGCTCACACCGCATACAGGCCGGCTATGGTCGCACGCGCGCCGGCTATAACTGCTCGGGTGGCGTCTGCCGCTGGATTCCCGCACAGAAGGGATTCACACTCTCTTACAACTATAACTTCTAATCCGAAACGCAATGAAAACAAAAAACATACATAGGCTCTTCCTCGGCCTGCTTGCAGGCTGCGGCGTGGCTGCTGCTCTCTCTGCGTGCTCCAACATCGCCGAAGATGAGCGCATGGTGGTGGTCAGCACCAACGTTGTTGTCGACTCTATCCCCGAGGAGCCCGTGGAGGCCGACAGCCTCTGGGATGCACCTATTGCTGCCGTTGAGCGCCGTGTGCTCATCGAAGACCACACCGGCCAGAAGTGCCCCAACTGCCCCGACGGCACCAAGATTATCCACGACCTGCAGCGCCAGTACGGCCAGCGCATCGTGCCGGTGGCCATCCACTCGCAGATGCAGGGCATCATGGAGCCGGAAGGTCTCGGCACGGAGCTGGGCAACTACTATTATAACTATTGGAAGATGCAGTTCAAGCCTGCCGGACTTGTCAACCGTCTCGACGGTGGCGACGGCGTTGTGCTCGACAAAACCATCTGGGCCATGGCTGCAGGGTTTGCACTCGGCGACGACCTCGGTCCTGAACCAATCGACATCCGCGTCAAGGCTGTGCAGCGTGAGGATAACCCTGCCATGGCCGACGTCGACGTGAAGGTCATCGCCACCATGGACGATGCCAATGTTGCCGGAAAGCTTCAGGTATGGATTACCGAGGACAACATCGTGGCCGAGCAAGACAGCATGGGCACGCGTAAACCCAACTATGTGCACAACCATGTGCTGCGCGCCGCCGTCAACAGTCAGATGGGCGAGGACGTCAGCGTTAGCGGCTTTGGCGATGAGCGCCTGTTCAGCTACCAATTCTCTATCTCACCGGCTTGGAAGCCGCAGGATTTGGCCATCGTCGCCTTTGTTTATAACAACGACGGCGTGGTGCAGGTGGTGCGCCGACAGCTGAAAATGAACGAATAAAAAATTATCAAACATTAAAAAAAACAAAAAGATTATGAAGAAATTCTTTACTCTCTGTGCCTCGCTGCTGCTCAGCTTTGGCGCATTTGCACAGGACGTCGACCTGGAGAGTTTCATCTTCACCGACCTTGAAGGTAACGAGGTGAAAGACGGCTCCACCATCGTCGTCAACAAGATTAATGAAGAGGGCCAGATGGTCGTGCCCCTCAGGGCCGTCAATAAGTCGGGCGAGAAGCAGGCTGTCTCTATGTATGAGAACATCGATGCCATGCCTAACGGCGGCTGGCAGACCTGCGCCTTCGGCAACTGCATGCAGCTCTCTGCTACGGGCTATTCTTCTAAGAGCGTCATGACCGAAGACTACAACGGCTCTATCGAGACCGAGTGGATGCCCGTCGTCGGACAGTATGGCACGTGGGAGGCTACGCTTCAGATTCACATCTTCAACATCACCTACAAGACATCGTTCGGCACGAAAGTAGAGACTGCCGGCAACGAGATTATTGCCTATGGTCCGAAGGTGAACGTGCGCTTCGAGTACACGGAGAGCAGCTCTCTCGTAGATGTCAACATGGGTAGCTACAGCAGCGACAAATATCTTGACATAGCTAAGGACAATGCCGCCTATGGCCTGCCTCAGTATGTCAGCGGCCCCACCACCGTTTACGTCTATCAGATGCTCACGGCTGAAGATCTGGCTATGTTCGATGGTGCCACTGTGAAGCAGCTCCGCGTGGCCTTCACGCAGGATCTCGACAAGAAGGCTACGGTGTTTATTGCTCCCCTCTCGGGAGGAAATGTCGGAGCCAACGTCGTGGAAGGCTCTATTGCTTCACCTAAGCTGGGCTGGAACACGGTTGATGTGGATCCCTACACAATCGATCTCAATGCTGTCGACGGTCTGATGCTTGGCTTCAGCTACACGCAGAAGAACACCAACAACGGTCAGTATTACTACAACGAGTGCTTCCCTTGGTCGGGCTTTGCTCCCGTGGGTCATGGCTACGACTTCTACGTCAGAGGTCTGAACAATACGCAGTATGGCCTCAGTGCCGATAAAATGTATGGTCTCGGCCAGCTCAACCTCAGTGTGCAGGCCGTCGTGGAGGGCAACTTCTCTGAGATGAATGCAGCAAAGGCCCTCGACTATAGCACGTTGATGATGCGTCCGGGCGAGTCGAAGGATAACGCCGTCGTCATTTACAGCACGGGTCTGGAGCCTGTAGAGAGCCTTGCCTACACCATCAGCGTAGACGGTCAGGCAGGTGAAGAGAAAACCGTGGAGCTTGACGAAGAGGTTGGCTTCAACGAGTATGCTGCCATCGACATTACTTTCGATGCTTCTGCCAAGGAAGGTACTGAGCAGCGTGTCCTCACCATTACCAAGGTGAACGGTGAGGCAAACGAGCTGAGCGCCGACGAGTCGGCTGCCAAGGGTCTGGTGACCACCACCAGCCGCAGCGTTAAGAAGCGTGTGGCCGTAGAGGAGTTCACTGGCACTGGTTGCCCCTGGTGCACCCGTGGCATCGTGGGTATGGAGCTTATGCGTAACACCTTCCCCGACGATATTGTCAACATTGCCGTCCATCAGTATAATCAGGGCGATGCCATGTTCATTCAGGACTATGCACCCCTTTCCTTTAGTGGCGCTCCCAGTTGCATGATTGACCGTCAGGATGAGTTCGATCCTTACTATGGCAGCTCGCAGGGCACACCCTTTGGCATTAAGAACGACATTGAGAACGCTCTCAAGCAGCAGCCGATGGCCGGACTCGAGGTGAAGGGTGAGTGGACCGATGATAACACCGTGAAGGCTACGGCTACCATCGAGTCGCTTGTCAATGGCGAGAACTATGACATTGAGTTCGTCCTCGTGGCTGACAGCCTCAGCGGCACTGGCAGCGGTTGGACTCAGGGCAACAACTACGCCTCGCGCACCGATGGCGGCGACCTGGCCGACTTCTGCAAGGGTGGTAAGTATGGTAAGAGCAGTGTCACTGGTCTGAAGTTCAACGACGTGGCCGTCGCTTCGTCTTACAGCAACGATGAGAACCAGGCACAGCCCGTCACGGCCGCTCCTGACGATGCTACCGTTGAGAACACATTCTCTATCAGCCTTCCTTCGAAGCTGCAGAGCGCCATTACCAGTCAGAACGTGTGGGTTGTGGCCCTGCTCATCAACCAGTGGAACGGCTTTGTTGAGAATGCCGCCAAGTTCCGCATGCCTAAGTATGTTGATCCCTCGGGCATTGAGAGCACCGAGAGAAGTGCTTCCAGCGAGGTGGCCGAGCGCTACTCGCTCGACGGCCGTCAGATGCCCAGCGCCCAGAAGGGTCTGAACATCGTGCGCATGGCCGACGGTTCTGTTCGTAAAGTCATGGTGAAGTAAGAAACAGCTTCACCTTCCCCTTGGGCCGCCTCGCACTCATTCTGCGAGGCGGTCTTTTTTTATGCTCAATGCTATTGCGGCGATAGCTCTAACAGGCTGTCGATGATCTCGTTCATCCGCGGCTTGTCTATTTGCCGTTTGAAGCTGGCGCATCCTTTGAAATCTGCTCAAAGAACCATTTTTCACAGTCGGTCTTGTCCGTGATATTCGTCCTCTCGCGTGGCGAATCGAAAAACGACGGGCTCATACAGATATTCAGGTGGCATTTGTGAGTTGTCGGCCTTCTTGCCGATACGTCCTATGACGGCCTCGTGCCAATAAAAAGACTCAACTCAAGCGAAAGGTTTTTTTGTTCCGGAAGAATTTGCTTGTAAGCCCACAGCCTTTTACTTACAACCGCATGGTCTTCTGCTCATAAGCGCACGGTCTTTTGCTTATAGCCAAAAACTCCGAAACTGCCGCTTCCGTACCTCCATCTACATGCTTCTGTACCGCAGAACAGGCGCTTTTGCACCTCCATTCGCACGCTTTTGCATCATAAAACATACGCTTCTGTACTGCAAAACGGGCAGTTTTTCACCTCAGGTCTATACGTCTTTGTACCACGACGAATCAAAGGAAATGAAGCATAGGTGAAGTTAGTGTGTCTATACAAAACAAAAAAAGGCTGCCTGCGGATGGGCAGGCAGCCTGGTAGAAAAATGGTGCTTACACGGCGGCAGCACTACTTCACGATGACCTTGCGGCCGTCGATGATGTAGAGGCCGGGCTTCGAAGCCGAGAGCACGCGGCGGCCCTGCAGGTCGAATACCTGGCTGTTCATGGCGCCCTGCTCGCTGTTCGTCGAGGTGATGCCCACGGTCTCGCCCTTGTTCACCACGGGGATGATGTTGGCGTTGACGATGCGCTTCGTGTCCTTGTTGATGAGCAGCACGATGGCGCGGGCGTTGGTAGCATCCTCGCGGCCTTCCTTCTGCTCAATCTTCAGACCGCAGTCGAAGGTGTAGTCCTCGCCGGCCACGATGTTCTTCGTGGGCAGGCTCTTCTGAATGCCGTTGACGTCGGTGGCAGCCACAGCCACATTATTCAAGGCATAGTCGGGGTTCGAGTAGGGGGCTTCCATCCACTCTGCCATGTCCTCGTCAGGATAAGCAGCCTTGTAGAACCTGATGTAGTTGCTGATGGTCTCCTTGACGTTGTCCTCGATGATGACGAATGCCAGGCGATAGGGAGCCGTCTTGAAGTCGGCCATGAAGTTAGCCTTGGCCGAGAGGTCCACTGAGTCCTTAGCCTCGTTGGCCCATTCAGCGGTGAGGGCGACAGTAGCCTCAGTCGGCTCATTCAGCGTAGCCTTCACGGGCTCTGCAGCCTCGAAGTGGTTGGCGCTGTAGCCGCTGGGAGTCGTTGTGCCGGTGTAGGGGTCGATGGTGAAGGCCCTGTTCACCTCGGCAATGGGATAGCTGCCATAGCGGTTGGTGTAGGTCTCGCCGTTGGGCAGCTTCTGGAAGTCGCTATAGGTGTCGACAGCCTGCGTGCCGTTGTAGTGGTCGATGAGGAAGGCGATGACATTCTCCTCCTGGCTCAGTTTCTCGGCACCCACGAAGGCACGCGGTGCGAAGCCGTTGGTGGCGTTGTAGAATATCTCGGCCACGGCCTTGCGCGGAGCATTCTCGCTGAGCACGGTGACCACCACCGAGCACTTAGCCTTCTTGCCCGTGATGCCGTTGGCCTGTCCGTTCACCTTCGTTATCACAATCTCAATCTCCTGTTGTCCGGCCTGCTGCGGGGCGTCCAGTTCCACGCTGACCGTCTGCTTGGCGCCGAGCATGGCAGCGATGGCCGGGTCGAGGTCGAGGTGACCTTCCTTCTGCTCACCGTCGAGGGTATAGCTGAAATCGATGTTCTGCACACCGGCGCTGCCCTGGTTGGTCAGGTTCAGGTTGAGCATAATCTTCTGGCCCATCAGAGCCACCATGTCGTCGATGTCGTCGGCCACCTGCACGGCGTCGGCATTGATTGACGCACCGCTTATCTCAACCTGTGCGGCCAGACAGCCCGTCGACGACTTGTCGCTGAGTGTTGCCTCGTCAGGCTGCTGCAGGTAGAGGCCCTTCTCCACGCTCTTCTTGGCGTAGACCACGGGTGTGCCCTCATATTCGTTCCACCACTGCGTGACGCGGAATGAGTAGCCCACATAGACACCCGTCTCGGGCAGCTTGTAAGCCTCGGGCAGGGTGACGGTGGTGTAGCCGCTGCTGGCCACGGTCTCGGGCGTCACCTCCACCACGTTCTCGCCGTCGAGCTCAGTGCGCAGCCAGAACTTCACGTTCTCCGAGCTGCTGGCCGAGAGGCGCGTCTGTATGCGAATGCCGGTGATGCTGGCGCCCTTGAAGGTGCCGTCGCCAGCCACGAACATGGCAGCGGCATAGTTGCCGGGCACCTTGCTGTTGCCCAGCAGGCCGGTCTGTTCCGTGCCGGTGTAGTTGCCCCACCACATCTTCTCCTCGGGAGCCTTGAAGCCAATCTGTGCGGCCAGGCAGCCCGTCGACGACTTGTCGGTGAACTCCGTCTCGCCGGGTTGCTTCAGGTAGAAGCTCTTCTCCACGCTCTTCTTGGCGTAGACCACGGGCGTGCCCTCATATTCGTTCCACCACTGCGTGACGCGGAACGAGTAGCCCACGTAGGCACCCGTCTCAGGCAGTGTGTAAGCCTCGGGCAGGGTGACGGTGGTGAAACCGCTGCTTGAGACGCTTTCGGGCGTCACCTCCACCACGTTCTCGCCGTCGAGGGCGGTGCGTATCCAGAACTTCACGTTCTCCGAACTGCTGGCCGAGAGGCGTGTCTGTATGCGTATCTGCTCGATGCTGATGCCTTTCAGTGTGCCGTCGCCGGCCACGAACATGGCTGCCTCATAGTCGCCGGGCACCTTGCTGTTGCCCGTCACCGATGTCGACTCGGTGGTGTAGTTGCCCCACCAGGTCAGTTCGTCCTGCGCCTGAGCCGCGAAAGCCATGGTGCACAGGGCTAATAGTGCGAATACTTTCTTCATAGGATTTGTTTTTTAGTTAATAATAATAAGGTGTTCTCATTTGTTCAGCAGCTTGCGCACCGTGCCGTCGGCCTGCCTCACGATGCTCAGCCGGCCGTAGCTTCTGGCCGCTGGGGCCGTCAGTCGGCCCAGCAGGTCGTAGTGCTGCTCCGCCTTCAGGACGTTGCTGTCCATGTGGCTGATGCCGGCCGTGGCGTCGATGGTGCTGATGGCCGCGTTCACCACGCGCTTTGTCTGCGCGTCGATGAGCAGGCACACAGCCTTCACGTTGTCGCGATGCTGCGACACGGGTGTCAGCCGCAGCTCGTAGTCGTGGGTCATCGTCTGTCCCACGCGCTGCGGTCCCTGCAGCGAGCCGTCGATGCCGCGCACGTCGCTCATGGCAATCACCACGTCGTTGTAGCTGACGTCGTCGAGCATGGTTCCCTCGGCATTGACATAGGGTTGCATGTCGTCCTCCACGTAGTAGTTCATCACGGGGTTCGAGAAGCTGTTCATCTGGTGCCACGAGTGGTCGCCCTCGGGGCCTCGCAGCGAGTCTTCTATGAGCACGTAGGCCAGTTTGTAGTCGCAGTGGTCAGCATCGTAGGCAAAGTCGGTGCTGCTGCGCATAGTGCAGGTGGAGTCGCCCGTCCAGTGGGCCTCCAGCTTCAGGTCGGCAGGTGCCAGCACGCGGTTGGCCTGGCGGAAGTTCTCGTCGGCATGGAAGTGGCCGTCGGGCAGGTCGCCGTCGTAGGGGTCGGTGACGTCGCCGCGGTCGAAGCGGCACGAGGGGAACTGCGTCGTGTTGATGACGTAGTAATAGTCGTAGTAGACATCCATGGGGTCGCCGTTGAGCACGTGTATCGACAGGGCGATGAAGTCGTCGGGATACATACGCTTCAGCCTGGCGATGCCTGCAAAGCCGCGGGGGCACATCGAGCACCACGTGCCGGTGTACTCCTCCATCACCGTGCGGTGGTGGCAGCGGTGCTGCAGACTCACCACGCCGGTTTGTGCCGTCGGGGCGTCGCAGGCGTTGGGCTGGCCGTTGACGCCCGTCAGGGTGAGCTGCAGGTCCATGCGTCCGGTGGCCTCAGGCCCCACGATGGGCAGCACGGCATAGCCCTGCATGCCGTAGACGTCGGGCACGGGCTGGGGTAGGGAGTAGCTGCCCGTGCGCGTCTCCTGCCCGAAGGCGTAGCTGTATTCCAGCGTGCTGATGGGCTCGGTGCCGTAGTTGGTGAACATCAGCTCCACTGTGTCGTCGGTCGTTCGCACCACGTTAGTCTGGCGGATGGCGTCGGCTGAGGCCGAGCAGGCCTGCAGCGAGCCACCTGTGAGGCGCAGCTGGAGGGCCAGCGCGCCATAGCGGCGCGTGGTGTACCACTCGCGATACTGCTTCACGCTCTTCACGCGCAGCCACAGTCCGCCGTCGGCCGCCTCGTCGGTCATCACGAGCGGGCGCTCCGACAGGCCGTCGAGTTCGGTCACTTTGAACGTATAGCCCACGTAGAGTCCCTCGGCGGGGATACTGACGGGCTGCGGCAGCGTCACCATGGTCCACCCCTCGGTCGGCTGCTCCACGTTGACCGTCGTCAGACGCTGCCCTTCCTCCAGGTCGGAGGTCAGCCAGAGCGTCAGACTGTCGATGTGCTCTGTGCTGCTGAAAGGCAGGCGGACAGCCTCGATGCGCGTGCCCTGCGTGGGCGCGGCGCTGCCGTCGACGTGGATAGCGGCCTCGTAGACCGTGGCCTTGCTCACGCCCAGATGGCTGTCGGTGAGGCTGGTGTCATGATGGAAGCCCCACCAGAGGCTGCCCTCGCCCTGAGCGAAGGCAGCTGCGGTGAGCATCATAGTAGTGAAAGATAAAAGGTATTTCTTCATCTGGAAGGTCCTTTCATCGTAGGTTCTTTAGCGCACCACCTTGACGGTCTTCACCGTTCCGTCGGCCATGCGCTTGCTTTCGATGTAGAGACCGTGCTTCGGCTGTGCGCCGGCGCGGCGTCCCTGCAGGTCGAAGACCATGCCGGGCTGCAGCGATGTCTGCTCAACCTGCTCCACGCCCTGCGGGTTGGGGTCGCCCTCCTCGTAGGTCTTTGTCTTCGACTCGGTGTCGTAGACGCAGATGTCTGAGAGCGTGCGGGTGCCGTTCATGTAGTAGATGCTCTGCAGGGCGATGGTCTTCGGGCGCAGGCTCTTCTCGATGCTGAGCACGTGGTAGGTCTGCGTGCCGTTGTTGTTGTCGGTGCGGTTGTTCACCTTGCCGCGGTCAGTGAAGCGGCTGGGCACCTCCCACTCGTCGGGGAAGTGCTGGTAGAAACCGTCCTTCTGGTTGTCGAAGTGCAGCTGCTCGCCGTCGAGGTAGAAGCGGTAGTAGAGCGAGTCGGGGTTGATAAAGTTGCCATCGACGTCCTCCACGGGCACGACATAGGTGATGCTTGAGTTCACCTGATAGAACTGCGTGTCGATGTCGAAGTTGCGGATATCGGGCGTCTTCGGCTTAGCGGGCACGCCGTAGAAGGGCTTCATGTCCTGCGAGGGAATCGACTGGCTGTAGCCGCCGCGCAGCTCCTTGCCCAGCACGAAGAGGATGCCGTCGGGGCCGTAGAGCGACTTGTCGTCGGCATTCCATTTCAGGGCCACGTGATCCTTGTTCTTGTAGATAGGCCATCCCTGATCGTCGAGTCCGCTGTAGGCAGCGCCCTTGCTGTAGAGGAAGTAGAGCCCGTCGTAGAGTCCGACGTATTGTCCGTTGGCAATGATGACCGAGTCCTTGGCCTCGTTGAGCGAGCCCTTCAGCCATGCCTCGGGCACCTTGTCGCAGAAGCCCTGGAAGTAGAAGTCGTCGCCCTGCTGTGCCACGTAGACGATGCGGGGGAAGTAGTAGGGGTCCTTCGAGTCCCAGCGCAGCGAGTAGGGCTGCACATCCTCCTTCGAGACGCTCTCGGGCAGCTGCACCGGCTCGTCGGTGAAGAGGGTGAGGTCGTAGCCCTCGTTGAAGGTGAAGACGCCGCCGTCGGTGTTCACCAGCGAGATGTTCAGGTTAGGGTTGCTCAGCTGGCCCGTAGCCTCGTCGTAGTCCATCTCGAACTCGTCGGCCTCGGTGTCGGCAAACACGTTGCCGTCGTCGCTGACGTAGGCCAGGCAGAGATAATACGTGTAGTCGCCCTGCTCCACATAAGGCTGGTAGTTCTCAAACACCACCTTCTTGCGGTCGGCCGAGATTTCGCCCACAATCCACGTGCCGTAGGTGTTGGTGTTGATCATGTTCTGGATGTAGACGTCATCGCCGTCAATCACCACCATCGTCTTCTGGCCGTAGCGGTGCACCCACTCGTCCATGTTCTGCGAATAGTAGTAGGTAGACATGGCGTAGGTCTTCAGCTCGCCGTCGGGCTGTTCGTCGATGGGGTGCTTGGCAGCGCGGCGCGGGGCCTGCTGCGGTGCAGCGAGTTCAGCCGGTGCGGTGAATACCGACGGCTGCAGGGGCTTGGCGTCGGAGCGTGCCGACACTGACAGATTTTGAGCATTGATGGCACTTGCCCATAGCAAGGCCACAGCGAAAGTAAAGAATTTCATACGTGTAATTTTAATTTTAGGAATTTAGATTAGACACTTTGTTTTTAATAAGTAAGTGCAAAAGTACACATACATTAGTGTCCCGTTAAAATTGGGACGAGTTAAATATTAATCAAATAGCCCCGGAAAGAGGGGACAATCGAGTTCTTTGACATCGTTGAATTTAGTCTTATCGAACAGGTCTGTTAGGTGAGTTTTGTCCGTAAGTGAT
>JAGBJJ010000077.1 GCA_017934525.1 Prevotella sp. | reverse complement strand
GTTCTTGCCAAGCTTGTAGCGCAGATTGGTGTTCGTGTTGCGGTCGCCCACAATCTTCACCGGCTTAGTGCATCTGATGGAGCCGTGGTCGGTGGTGACGATGACCTTGTAGTCGGTCTGCGCCAGTCTGCGGAAGAAGTCGGCAATGACGGAGTGGCGGAACCACGAGAGGGTGATGCTGCGGTAGGCCGACTCGTTGTTGGCCAGTTCACGCACCATGCGGCTCTCAGTCCGTGCATGGCTGAGCATGTCGATGAAGTTGAACACCACGACGTTGATGTCGTTTTTCATCAGCGTGTTGAGCTGCTGCATAAAGCGGTCGGCCTCAACCGAATTGTTTATCTTGTGATAGGAGTAGGAGTCATGGCGTCTGAAACGTTCCAGCTGGGTGCCGATGAGCGGTCCTTCATTGAGGTTTTTGCCCTCCTCCTCGTCCTCGTCGACCCATAGGGCGGGAAACATCTCGGCAATCTTGTTGGGCATCAGCCCCGAGAAGATGGCATTGCGGGCATACTGTGTGGCCGTGGGCAGTATGCTGAAGTAGAGGTCTTCGTCGATGTCGAAGAGGTCGCCAATCTCCTCAGCCAACATGCGCCACTGGTCGTAGCGGAAGTTGTCGAGCACGACGAGAAACACCTTGTGTCCGCTGCTGAGCAGTGGAAACACTTTCTTCTTGAATAACTCGGGCGACATGAGGGGCCTGTCGACGGGCTTTGCCGTGGGCGACAGCGATGCCACCCAGCTCAGGTAGTGCTTCTTGATGAACTTCCCGAAGCCCAGGTTGGCCTCTTCCTTCTGCATGGCTAGCATGTCAGTCATCTGTGAGTCGGTGGAAGAGAGCTGCAGCTCCCAGTGCACCAGCTGCTTGTACACGTCGACCCACTGCTGCCATGAGTCGCAGTCCATAATCTGCATGGCTATCTGTTGGAACTGCTGCTGATACTGGTTTTGCGTCACTTCAGTCTCAATCTCGCGCCGGTGTATGATTTTCTTCAGTGTCAGCAGAATCTGGTTTGGATTCACCGGTTTGATGAGATAGTCGGCTATCTTCTGCCCGATGGCCTGCTCCATGATGTTCTCTTCCTCACTCTTGGTCACCATCACCACAGGCATGGCCGGTGCTATCTGCTTGATGCGCTGCAGCGTCTCGAGCCCGCTCAGTCCAGGCATCTGCTCGTCGAGCAGCACCAGGTCGAACGACCGCTCCTGACAGAGGTCGACGGCGTCGGTGCCATTGCTGGCAGTGGTTACTTCATATCCTTTTTTCTCGAGGAAGATGATGTGTGCCTTCAGCAGTTCCATTTCATCATCCACCCAAAGCAGTTGTCCGTTGGTCATCGTTAGTTGAGTTAGGAGTTGTTTTTTGTGGGGTTAGAAGAAGTCGAGGTCGTCAAACAGAGGGTCTGCGGTGTTGTTGTCGCTGTTGCCTTCTTGCCCGCTGTCCTCCTCTTCAGGCTCCTCAGGCTGCTCTATGCTCTCTGGAATCTGCAGCAGCTCCTCGTTGCTTATCTTCAGTGGCATGAAGGTGCGTTCGTAGAAGTCGTCGTAGTCCTTATAGCTGTAGCGAGTGCCTATGAGGTCCATGTTATGCTCGTTGATGATGATGCTGCGGCATCGCTTCAGCAGTGGTGCCAGCTCTTTGGCTGCGTAGAGTTGGTGGGCATACTGTCGTGCCTCATCGTAGTTGAGGAATCCGCTGATGGTCAGTCGGCTGATGCCTGGCTGACGTTCGATGTTGAGGTCGAAGTTGCGCACCAGGAAGTTGGAGAAGTTAAACCGCGCCATCTCATAGAGCAACTGGTTCTCACCGTCGACGTAGCGTCCGTTTTCGATGTGCGAGTCGAGCGAGTCAGGCTGGTAGACCAGTATGAAGAAGAACGGCACGTCCCTTTCGGCCGACAGCGTGTCAGCTTTTGTGGAGTCTTGCTCCAAGGTGATGTCGCGGCGGCTCCAAATGTCGTCCAGGTCGAACTTGCCCCCGTAGAGCTGGCGTCCTTCCTGCACACCCTTGACTATCATGCCTGCCATCTCGGCCACTTCGCTCTGCGGGTATTTCTCCACCACGGTCTTCAGTTTGTCAACACATCCCTTGGCATCGCCTTGATTCAGATGGCTCAGACCGTCGATGAAAAGGAATTTCGGCCGGTTCTCTCCCAGCGGGAAACGCTCCTCCGACAGGCGGGCGTTGGCTGCTATGACGTCGTGACGGTCCTGTTTGAAAGCATCGTAGGTGGCCGCATAGAGCGAGTCTTCAATATGCTCGCCGAAGCGCTGGTTCTCGGCGAAGTAGGGGTCGCTGAGCAGAATGGTCCAGTCGCTCTCGGGGTAGTCAGCCTTGAGGTGCGACAGGCAGTTGTCGGCTGTGGCCGTGTCACCCCGCCGTGAATAGAGCAGAAAGAGGTGATACCAGGCCTGGTCCATTTGCGCGTAGGTGGGATACTGTGTGGTGAGCCTGAGCAGCTGCTTCTCCGCCAGGCTGAGGTTGTCAAGTTTGTCTTTAAAGATGACGCCCGAGTTGTAGAGGCCGTCCATGATAATCAGGTTGCTGGCTTCCACCTGTTCCTCGGTGAAGGGAATTTGCGCCAGGTAATACTCGCGGTTGTGCGGGTCGTTAGCCAGCGTGTCGGCCTGTGCGTCGGCAGTCTGCGCGTCAATGGAGTCATTGTACATGCCGAGCGAGTCGGCCATGGCCTGCTCGGCGGCGTCGGAGTCCAGACTTACCACTGTCTGGTTGATGCGCTGCCAGTTGTCGGCGTTCTCGCGCTTGCCCCACTGCCTCTGGAAGGCCTGCTTACCCTGATTGACGGCCATGGGGTTGTAGAAGTACCATTGTCCGTCTTTCATCGTGGCATTATTCTGTTGCATTGGCGTTGTCTGGTTGCGGTTGCCCACGGCTCCGGCTTTCTGTTGTGCCTGCTCCACCTCAGCCTCGCGTTGCTTGTCGCGCTCCTCTTTCTCTTTCTTCTTCAGGGCCTCTATGACGCGGTCTATGGCCTCCAGCCTCTCCTTCTCAGGCATTTTTGCCAGTTCCTGTAGCGAGTCCTGCAGATGCACGGCATCGGTGTGGGGCACCAGCTCATCGAGCACCTTTGAGCGCTGCGACAGCTCCTCATAGTCGTCGCGGTCCTTGTCGAGCAGTCCGATGGCCTCGCCGTAGCAGCGCTGTGCGTCGTTATACTTCTCCCTGTCCCAGTAGAGTCCGCCAAGTCTGAGCAGCAGCACGCCCTTCTCTATGCCGCTTCTGGTGGCCTTCTCGTTGCCCTTCTCATAGGCGGCAATGGCGTTAGCCGTATCACGCTGAGCCAGATAGATGTTGCCTATGGCATAATACACCTGGTCCAGATAGTCCTTGTTGTTGTCAGAGCGTGCCATGCGCCTCAGCTTACCTATCATTTTCTTCGCGTTGCCTTTGGCCATCACCTCCGTCTGAGCTATGCGCGCGTTGAACTCCAGTTCGTAGGGAGGGTTCTGGGCAATGGCTTTCTGGAAGGCCTTGTAGGCCGGCTTCTGTTGGCCCAGGGCAGCTTGCACCTGTCCGCTGATGAACCACAGTCGTGCTTTCTGCGTCTTGCGTTTTTCGTGTTTTATCACCTTTCTCAGGTAGGGCAGCGCTTTCTCCAGCTCGCCGTTGCGCAGGTAGTAGTTGGCGTAAGTGGCATCCCATTCGCTCTGCGCCTTATAGTGAATGGAGTCGCGCTTCATGTTGCGCATCACGTCCTCGGCATCATACATCCAGTCGAGCTCGGTGTAGCAGCGGGCCAGCCATGCCCGTGCAATGGCATTGATGGCCGGCTGCGTCTGGTAGAGACGGCTCATATATGAGAATGTGGCGGCCGCCTCGTCAAACTCGCCTTTTTGGAATTGCGCCTTACCCATCAGCAGCCAGGCCTTCCAGAGAAAGGGGTTATATTCTCTGCGCGAGAGCCATTCGCGGTCTTTGTCGGTCTTGCGGCGTGTCTTTTTCCATTCGGGCTTGGCTTTGATAGAGTGCAGCTTGATAGTCTTCTCCATCTTTTCCACGGTGCGGTCGAAGTTTCCTTTGCCCAGCGTGCGGCTTTCTTTGTTGCCCACGGTATAGAGTGGCAGTTGCTCGGTGAAGTTGTCTTTATTGGATTTCTCCTTTTCCAGCGAACCGTCAATATAGGCCTGCGAGCCGTTGAAATAGGTGTTGTATTTGGCCGTAAACGATTGCCAGAAGCGGCTTTTCGCCGTGTTCTTATGCGAAGAGCACGCTGCCGTCATCAAAGCGATGACGGCTATCGATATAATTATGTGAAGAGTCTTGCGCATCATATAATAAACCCGGAAAGCGGCTTTTTATTGCCTTCCGATGCTAATAAATCGTCAGCCGGCCACGAGCAGGGCATATTCGTCCTTCACTTGGTCGGGCAGACTGACCTCCCTCAGTCTGAGGCTGCGCCCCCATTCGGCCACCTCGTGCTGCTTCATGGTGAGCATCACGTCGCGAAACATCTCAGCCTCATCATCGGTATAGGCATCGGAGGGGCGGCCCCTGAATTGGTCGAGCTCCTCATCGTCGAAATACTCTGGCTCGCGCGTGGCAGCCTCCATCATGCAGTCTTGCTCGCAGCGCGTCTGCGGTGTACCGTCGCATGCGGCACAGTCACCCTTAGGCGCTACGACGGGAGCCTCGTCGCGCCGGTTGTGGAAGCATGCCACGAGCATCCCCAGAATGATGAGCGAAAGCACTAAGTATATCATAGGCTACGTCAGTGGGTTGTCGTCAGTGTTTTGCTCAATGCTGAAGCCCGCGTTTGCCAGGTCGTCCCAGAAGTGCGGATACGACTTTGTGACCACCATCGGGCGGCTGATGACCACCGTCTGTCGCAGGCTGGCAGGCGCGAAGGCCAGCGCCATGCGGTGGTCTTCGTAGGTGTCGATGGCGGCGCCTGCCTGCGTCGCGCATCGCTCGCCGTTCCATTCCAGAGCGCTGCCGTTGTCGTCGCGCACCACGTAGCCCAGCTTTCTCATCTCGCGCTTCAGTGCCTCAATGCGATTGGTCTCTTTTATTTTCAGCGTCTGCAGACCGGTGAAGCGGAAAGGCACTCCCATGAGAGCGCACGTCACGACGAACGTCTGTGCCAGGTCAGGCGCATTGATGAAGTCGTACTCCAGTCTCGGCACGCGGTGTGGGCTCTTCTTGATGGTCACCGTTGTGGGCTTGCCGGGGGCTTTCGAGGCAAAGATGGTACGCACCCCCAGCAGACTGAAGATGTAGCGCACGCCCGAGTCGCCCTGCTTCGAGCCGTCCATCAGGCCTTCCAGCCTCACCTCGGCGTCCTGGTCCTTCGACAGTGCCACCATCTCATACCAGTAGCTGGCTGCGCTCCAGTCGTTCTCTATCAGATAGTCTTTGTTCACGTAGGGCTTGGGAGCCACGGTGATGGTGTCTACCGAGGTCCAGTCGGCACCGGCGCCGAACTCCCTCATCGTACACAGTGTCAGGTCTATGTACGGTCTCGAGATGATGTCGCCCGTAAGTCTCACAGTGAGCCCCTTCTCGAGTGCGGGGCCAACCATGAGCAGAGCCGACACAAACTGCGAGCTCATGTTTCCGGCAATCTCCAGCTCGCCGCCCTCAAGTCTCTTGCCCTTGATGCGCAGTGGCGGAAAGCCCTGTTCCCCTATGTATTCAATGTCGGCTCCCATTTTGCGCAAGGCATCCACGAGTATCTTGATGGGGCGGTGCTGCATGCGTTCGGTGCCCGTCAACGTGTGTGTGCCGCTGTCGGTGGCAGCCAGAAAAGCCGTCAGGAATCTCATGGCCGTACCGGCCCCCTTGATGTCGATAGTGTCAGGCATGTCTCTCAGCGCGTCAACCATCACCTGCGTGTCGTCGCAGTCGCTTAGGTTCCTTGGCGGTCGGCAGTGTTCGGAGGGGATGCCTCCCCCCGAGAGTGCATAGATGATAAGAGCTCTGTTTGATATGCTTTTCGAGGCCGGCAGGCTGACTGTCGTCCTCAGTGTTTCAGGTCCGGAAATTCTATATTGTGTCATGCTTTGTATAGATTCGGTGTTATTCTCCGAGTGCAAAGTTACGTTTTTTTTTCGTAACCGCCAAATTTTGCGAAACCAACTATTATAAAACTTCTCGATGGCAATGATTCTCATGACATCATATTAAAGTCATGTGGAATCATTGGTGCTGGAAAAGCCGCGCGCGTTTGACCCCCGAGGGCAAAGCGACGTTGCCCCCCGAAAACTTTTTTATTTTGACCCCTCTAAAGTCCTGACTGGCGGGGCCATTTTTATTTTACCCTGTTTTACTTCTTGGCCTTCATCTTACGGATACTTTCGCCAAAGAGCTCGATGCGGTGTGATGAGTGTACGATTCGGTCAAGCACGGCATCGGCGACAGCCTGGTCACCGATGGCATCATACCAGTT
>JAGBJJ010000076.1 GCA_017934525.1 Prevotella sp. | reverse complement strand
AAACTACTATGAAAGTTGAAACAATCATGCAGCACCTGGAGGCTAAGCATCCTGGTGAGTCGGAGTATCTGCAGGCCGTGCGCGAAGTGCTGGAGTCTGTAGAGGAAGTGTACAACCAGCATCCCGAGTTCGAGAAGGCTAAGATTATCGAGCGCATCGTTGAGCCCGAGCGTATCTTCACCTTCCGCGTAACATGGGTTGACGATAAGGGTGAGGTTCAGACCAACCTCGGCTATCGTGTGCAGTTCAACAGCGCCATTGGCCCGTACAAAGGCGGTCTCCGTTTCCACAAGGCTGTGACTCCTTCGATGCTGAAGTTCCTCGGCTTCGAGCAGACCTTCAAGAACGCTCTGACCACGCTCCCCATGGGCGGCGGCAAGGGTGGTTCTGACTTCGACCCCGTCGGCAAGAGCGACGCTGAGATCATGCGTTTCTGCCAGGCCTTCATGCTTGAGCTGCGCCACTGCATCGGTCCCGATCAGGACGTTCCCGCAGGCGACGTAGGCGTTGGCGGCCGCGAAATCGGCTTCCTCAACGGTATGTATCAGAAGCTCTCTCGTCAGTATCACACGGGCGTGCTCACCGGTAAGGGTGAGACGTGGGGTGGTTCTATCCTCCGTCCCGAGGCTACTGGTTTCGGTGCTCTCTACTTCACCCAGCACCTGCTCCACAAGGCTGGCAAGGACATCAAGGGTCTGAAGGTTGCTCTCTCTGGCTTCGGCAACGTGGCCTGGGGTGCTGCCACGAAGGCTACCGAGCTCGGCGCTAAGGTCATCGCTATCTCTGGTCCCGACGGTGTGTGCTACATCCCCGACGGCATCACGAAGGAGATGATTGACTACATGCTCGTTATGCGTGCCTCTAACCGCAACAAGGTTGAGGACATGGCCACCAAGTTCCCCGGCAAGGCTCAGTTCACCGCCGGCAAGAAGGCTTGGAGCATTCCTTGCGACATCGCTCTGCCCTGCGCATTCCAGAATGAGCTCAGCGAGGACGACGCCAAGGAGTTGAAGGCCAACGGCTGCTGGTGCTGCTGCGAGGTCTCGAACATGGGTTGCCAGCCCGGCGCTATCCACTTCTTCCAGAATAACGGCATCCTGTTCGCTCCTGGTAAGGCTGTGAACGCTGGTGGTGTGGCTACCTCGGGTCTCGAGATGACTCAGAACGCTGCTCACCTGAGCTGGTCGGCTAAGGAAGTTGACGAGAAGCTCCACTGGATCATGGAGAACATCCACGAGCAGTGCGTGAAGTTCGGCACTCAGCCCGACGGCACCATCGACTACGTGAAGGGCGCTAACATCGCCGGCTTCATGAAGGTAGCTCAGGCTATGCTCGAGCAGGGTATCATCTAATTGATACGCCTATGCATCGACGAATAGCCACAGCACTATTCATCCTTTTAGGCTTTATCACTCTGTCAGCTCAACGGCAGAGTGGTAAAGCCTCTTATTATTCACGGAAGGCCACAGGTGCACGCACGGCTAACGGCGAGCGGCTGCACCATGACAGTCTGACATGTGCCCACCGCACCTACCCCTTCGGCACGCTGCTGAAGGTGACGGCCCCCGCCACGGGCAAGGAGGTCATCGTGCGCGTCAACGACCGCGGCCCCTTTGTGCGCGGCCGTATCGTCGACCTCTCATGGGGTGCTGCCCGCGCCCTGGGCATCATCGCCTTAGGCATAGCCGAGGTGATAGTGGAGCCCGCCCATCTGGTGCACGTACCGCTGCGCGAGATTCCGTCGCACGAGGTGCCCCGACAGGAAATCGAGCTGGACGCCCCCGAGATACCCTGGCGCTTCCCCATTGAGTCTGTTGACTCACACTGACCACGGCCCTGCTCGCCCAGAAAGTGGCATAAATAGGGCATTCCCTATTGCATTTTCGGGAAAATCCTTTTTGCCGTCTGCAAAAAAATGCGTATCTTTGCGGCAAAAACGAATTGTAACTTAAAACAGAATACTTATGAAGAAAGGTTTGATGATGTTGATGGGTGCTGCCGTGATGCTCAGCAGCTGCGGCAGCTATACGGCCACAGGAGCCTACACGGGCGGACAGTTCGGCCATGTGATTGGCTCGGCCGTGGGCGGCATCAGCGGCGGATGGCGCGGCCATGAGGTGGGTTCGATCATCGGCACCGTGGGCGGCGTGGCTGCCGGCGCAGCTATCGGCTCGGCTATCGACCGCTCGCAACAGCGCAAATATGAGAAGATGCAGGCTGACCGCGAGAGCGACAGGCGCTACAGCAACCGCCAGGAGTTCTACGACAATAGCAGCTATAGCCAAGACAGCCGCAACTTTGACCAAGGCGGCTTCGACCCGCAGGGACGCGGCGACGACCGCATCATGTTTGCTGAAGACAACAGCAGTGCCTCGCAGCTGGTGATACGCAACCCGATGATACAGGAGGCACAGCGCGACGGCGTGCTGACGCGCGGCGAGGAACTGACGGTGGTGTTTGAGGTGATCAACACGACCGACCGCACACTCTACGACATCGTGCCCATGGTGGCTGAGATGACGGGCAACAGACACATTCACATCTCGCCCGACGTGAGGGTTGAGAGCATCGCCGCCAACCAAGGCATTCGCTACACGGCAAGACTGATAGCCGACCAAGGACTGAAGAAGGGCGAGGCCGTGGTGCGCATCGGCGTGGCTTTAAACGGTCAGCCCCTCGACTCGCAGACACACGACTTCTCCGTGCCAACGGCTAAGCACCCACAGAACAACTGAGGGTCTCCCACAGAGACTGCCCTCATAAACAGATTCAGCGAATCTGGCGGACTTGTTTTTGTCCACCAGATTCGCTGAATCTGTTTCAATGAAAGCGAGGCGTTGCCGTCAGAGGTTCTCCTCCTGGAAGTCAAGGTCGGCCTCCACGATGAAATAGACGTCGCGCTCATCGAAGGAGCCGATGCCCTCAGCCTTTGCCTGTTCTGCGATATGCCGGGCCGTCTCCTCCATGTCGATATCCACCTCGTCGTCGTCAGTATCGAGGATACCACTGTCTACATAATAGTCCACGAGCGCATCAATCATCCACAGCAGCTGTCCGTCAGTAAACTGTTCTTTCAGTTCGAGAGGCAGCCGTTCGCGAATGAATGCCACTTCGCGCTGGTTTTCCTGCTCATCCAAGAGCATTTCTTCGTCAATGCTGGACATGGGTCGCTCCTTACAGCAGTGCCTGGAACTTCTCCTCGAACTTATCCTTTGAGGCAGCGCCGACCATCTTGTCGACCACCTCACCGTTCTTCATGAACACCACCGTCGGGATATTGCGGATGCGGAACTCGGCAGCGATGTCATCGGCCTCTTCCACGTCGCACTTGCCAACCACTATCTTGCCGTCGTACTTCTCGGCCAGCTCGGTCATGATGGGCGATACCATGCGGCAGGGACCGCACCACGTAGCCCAGAAATCAACAACCAGAGGCAGCTCGCCATTCTTGTAGGTCTCAAAGTTCTCGTTTGTAATTTTAACTTCCATAATCGTTGTTTGTTTATAATTGTTTATACTCTCGATAACAATAAGCATCAAGCAAATGCCATGCCAGACAATGCTATTCGTCCGCAAAGATAGCAAAAAAGTTGGAATGCCACAAATTTCGAATCGAAAAATGCATGTATTCTTTATATGTTTTCTGTTTTTGGCTCACCTTAGTTAATCTTATAGTCGAGCGCCTCATGCTGCTCAATGAAGTCTATGAGCGTGTGGCGCACATCGACCGTCTTGGTGGTTGAGCGGAGGAGCACGTGGTTGTGTCCCGTGGCGTCGCGCAGCTGGAAGAAGAGCTTCGTGCGTCCCGGATTCTCGCTGACAAGCTGACTGAGGTCGGCCACCACCTGGTCGTTGAGCATGTCGGTGGTCATAGTGATGGTGATGCGGTCGATGGCTTTCTCCTTCACCGTCTGCAGCAGTTCCACGCCCGTCACCTTCAGTTCCTTCTGCTCGGCGTTATAGAAGCGGGGCTTCATCTTGCCGGTGATGTAGAGGGCGGCCCCCTCTATGAACTTGCCGTTCAGGTTGACCCAGTCGTCGCCGAACAGAGCCAGCTCGCCCGAGCCGTTGAAGTCTTCCACGGTGACGAAGCCGCAGGGCTTGTTATTCTTGGTGAACTTAGAGCGCACGGCCGTGACGATGCCGCCGAGAGTGATATCGTCGCGCCCGTCTAAGGCAGCGCCGCCGTCGCCCAGTTCATCGCAGCGGGTGTTGCAGAGATTATCAAGCACAATCTTATACTCGTCGAGCGGATGAGCCGAGAGATAGATGCCCACGAGGTCGCGCTCCTTGTTGAGGCGCTCGATATCGCTCCAGCGCTCGTCGGTCTTCGGCACGGGCGGCGTGGCAATCTCTACATCGTCGAAGCCGCCGAAGAGCGAGTTCTGGGCCTCTGATTTGGCCTGCTGGTAGTTCTGGCCATAGCGCACCAAGGTGTCGAGGAATATCTCGCCCTTGGCATTCGCGGCAAAGTAAGCCTCGCGGCGGATGCCGAAACCGTCGAAGCCGCCGCTCAGTGCCAGCACTTCGCAAGCCTTGCGGTTGACACTCTGGAACGAGACACGCTGCACGAAATCGAAGATGTCCTTATAGGGACCGTTCTTCTCGCGCTCGTCGATGATGGCTTGAGCGGCGCCGTCGCCCAGACCTTTGATGCCGGCCAAGCCGAAGCGAATCTCTCCCTTCTGGTTCACACCGAACTTCAGGTACGACTCGTTCACGTCGGGGCCCAGCGTGGCGATGCCCATCTGCTTGCACTCGTCCATGAGCTTCGTGATTTCCGTTATCTGGTCGCGGCGGCGCGTCATGATGGCAGCCATGAACTCGGCCGGATAGTTGGCCTTCAGGTAGGCTGTCTGATAGGCCACCCACGAATAGCAGGCGGCATGCGACTTATTGAAGGCGTAGGAGGCAAACTTCTCCCAGTCGGCCCATATCTTCTCAAGTATCTTCGGGTCGTGGCCGTTCTTCTTGCCGCCATCGATAAACTTCGGCTTCATGGCGTCTACGATATCCTTCTTCTTCTTACCCATAGCCTTACGCAAGGCGTCGCTCTCGCCGCGGGTGAAGTCGGCCAGCTGGCGCGACAGCAGCATCACCTGCTCCTGATAGACGGTGATGCCGTAGGTGTCCTTCAGGTACTTCTCCATGCAGGGTATGTCGTACTTGATTTCCTCGCGGCCGTTCTTTCGGGCAATAAACGAGGGGATATAGTCCATAGGGCCCGGACGGTAGAGGGCGTTCATAGCGATGAGGTCCTCGAAGACGGTGGGGTGCAGCTCGCGCAGGTATTTCTGCATGCCGCTGGACTCAAACTGGAAGGTGCCGATGGTGCGGCCCTGCTGATAGAGCTCATAGGTCTTGGGGTCGTCGATGGGGATATGGTCGAGGTCGACGTCGATGCCGCGGTGCTGCTTGATGTTGGCGCAGGCCTCCTTCAGCTCCGAGAGGGTCTTCAGTCCGAGGAAGTCCATCTTGATGAGTCCGGTAGACTCGATGACGTGGCCATCGTACTGCGTGCAGTTGGTCTTCGTGTCTTTGAAGTCGGGGTCGTCGGCCGTCGAGACGGGCACCCAGTCGGAGATAGGGTCGCGACAGATGATGAAGCCACAGGCATGGATGCCCGTGCCGCGCACGGTGCCCTCGAGCATCTTGGCATATTTGATGGTGTTCGACAGAGCAGGGTCTGACGAGGCCTCGGCCTCCTGCAGCTCGCGGGTACACTTGATGGCATTTGGCAGGTTCATCTTCATGCCGTCAGGCAGACGGTCGGGTATGGCCTTGCAGAGCGCGTTGCTCATGGCCAGGGGCAGCTTCTCCACGCGGGCCACATCCTTGATGGAGTTCTTTGTGGCCATCGAGGCATAGGTGATGATGTGGGCGCAGTTTTCGTGGCCGTACTTGTCTTCCACCCACTTCAGCACCTTGCCGCGGCCGTCGTCGTCGAAGTCGGTGTCGATATCGGGCAGCGAGATACGGTCGGGGTTGAGGAAACGCTCGAACAGCAGGTCATACTTCAGCGGGTCGATTTTCGTGATGCCTAAGCAATAGGCCACCACCGAGCCGGCAGCCGAGCCACGGCCTGGACCTACCCACACGTCGAGCTCGTCGCGGGCCGAGTTGATGAAGTCCTGCACGATGAGGAAGTAACCCGGGAAGCCCATCGTCTTCATGATGTGGAGCTCGAAGCGTATGCGGTCGTCGACCTCCTTAGGGAGCGAAGAGTGAAGAATGAAGAACGAAGAATCGGGTGAGCCGGTCTTCACCTCCACCTTGGTCAGCACCAGCTCCTCGTCGGGCGAGTAGCGCCGCTTGGCGCCCTTATAGGCCAGTTCGGCCAGATAATCGGCCTCGAACTTGATGCGGTAGAGCTTGTCGTAGCCTCCCAGCTTCTTGATTTTCTTCTCGCCATCCTCGGCCGCCATGGGGTTCTCGCCATTCTCGTCGCGGGTGAACTCTTCGTAGAGCTGCTGCTGGGTGATGCGCTTCCGCCACTCGTCCTCCGTGCCAAACGAATCGGGGATGGGGAAGAAGGGCATGATGGGGTCGTGGTCGAGGCTGTAGACCTCCACCTTGTCGAGAATCTCCAGCGTGTTGGCCAGTGCCTCGGGCACGTCCTTGAACAGGTCGTTCATCTCGGCCTTCGTCTTAAACCACTCCTGCTTCGAGTAGAGCATGCGCGTGGGGTCGTCGAGGTCCTTGCCCGTAGAGAGACAGAGCAGGTGGTCGTGGGCCTCGGCATTCTCTTTCTCCACGAAGTGCACATCGTTGGTGCAGATGAGCTTGATATCATACTCGCGTGCCAGCTTGATGAGCTCTTTGTTGACCTGCTGCTGCAGGGGGTAGGTCTCGCGGTTGGCGCGTATGGTGGGGTCGGTCACCGGATGGCGCTGCAGCTCCAGGTAATAGTCGTCGCCAAACAGGTTGTGATACCACTCAATGGTCTCACGGGCCCCAGCGATGTCGCCATTCAATATTTTCTTGGGCACTTCACCGGCTATGCAGGCCGAGCAGACGATGAGGTCCTCGTGGTAGCGCTCCAGGTCGGCCCGGTCTGTTCGCGGACGCATGTAGAAGCCGTCCACCCACGAGTTGCTCACCAGCTTGATGAGGTTTTTATAGCCATGGTAGTTCTTGGCAAGCACGATGAGGTGGTAGCCGCTCTGGTCTTGCTTGCCGTTCTTCTGCTCCTTCGGCCCGTGCTTAGCCACATACATCTCGCAGCCGAAGATGGGTTTGAAGGGCTCCAGCCCTTCCTTCTTCCGCTTCTTGTTCACATCGTTGCAGATGTCGTGAAACTCCTTGATGCCGAACATGTCGCCATGGTCGGTGATGGCCATGCCGCGCATGCCGTCGCCGACAGCTTTCTCCACGAGGTTCTTGATCTTCGACTGGCCGTCGAGTATCGAGTAATAGGTGTGTACGTGCAGATGTACGAAATCTTCCATGATGATGTCTGAGGGGATAATTTATCCGTGCAAAGTTACAACATGTTTCCGACACCACCAAATTTTTCCGACTGTTTTTGCTGACGGGATGAAGATGGCATCAAAAGGGCAGAGGGCCTCACTGCTGGCGCAGCAGCCAAAGGGCGAAGAACTTGTCGTAGAGCTCGTAGATACCAAGCGCTGAGGTGACGAAGTTTTTCTCGAGCAGACCTTTGATAGCCGACTGCACACTGCTGCTGCTCGTCAGACGATACTTGCGGATGAAAGCCGAGGATGTCAAGTTTTGCGCCTTGCCTTCTTTGGCTATGGCCACCATCAGTTCCTTCTGCTTGGGCGGCAACTGGAAAATCATCGACTGATAGGTGAACTCATTGGCACGCAGGATTGTATCAACAGCAGGCTCCAGCATGTCGGCGGTACACTCGCCTTGCGGCGGAGTGAGCGAGAACAGCTCGTTCATCACACGCTGCATATACCAAGTGATGCCCTCGAAACGGAGATAAGCCTCGGCAATGGTGCCGGCCGTTATGCTCTTGTCGGCCTCCTTAAAATGCTTCTGCGCAAACTGCGTGTATTTCTCTAAGGGTATATTGCCGATGTTCATCATCGACGTGCTCTGATAAAACGGTCGCGACGGACTCAGGAATATCTCGCCCATCATTGTGCGCTGCGAGCCGGAGAAGACGAACTGGGCGTTGCGGCAGTGCTGTATGTAAGTGCGCAGCACGGCTTCAGCCTGCTGGTCGTGATAACCGGCTACGGCCTGAAACTCGTCGATGGCCACGATGCACGGTTTGTCGGCAGCATTGATATAGCCAAAGATTTCGTCAAGGGTTGTGCGTGGCTGGCGGATGTCGCCCAGCTCAACATTCCACGAAGGATTTCCCATGGCATCGAAGGCGATGCCCGTGCGCAGCGACGAAAGGAAACTGACAAAGCGCTGCATCACTTTTGCTCCTCTTGGACGCAGCGACACCAACATGGCCGAGCCCATGGCCATGACCATCTCCTCCATGCTTTTAGTGGCATAGATGTCAATCAGGAACGTATAGTAGCGGTGCTGAATGTCACGCTGATGAAACAGATTCTCCACAAGCCCCGTCTTGCCAACACGCCGAGGAGCTATCAGCGCCACATTATTGCCGTTGGTCAGCAGCCGCTTCAGTTCTGCCGTTTCCTGCACGCGGTCGCAGAAATACTTCTCCGACTCGTAGCCATAAAGTATGAATGGATTCTTTATCATATCTTTTCCGCCTTTACCATGCGGCAAAGATAATTATTATATTTCAATTATCATACCATAATAATTATCTTATAATAATCTTTAACGATTGCTTACGCGCCAGACTCTGTTCTACGAATGACAGCAAAGGCGCGGAGGCGAATACATGACGAAAAGTTTTTTTCCGCAAAAGAGCCAGAAAAGAACAAAATAATTATCAGATATAAGGCGATAGGAGAAAAGAATTGGGCAAAAAGTTTGTAAATTGGTAAAAAAGCATTACCTTTGCATGCGATTAGTAATAACCTAATATGACATGGGAGAAAGAATCAAGAAACTGAAAAAAATCAGAATACATCGCGAAGGCACCGACGAACTGCTCTACAGTATGTTTGCTATTGTGGCTATTGGCGTGATTCTGTGGCGCAGCTTCGATACCACCATACCATTCATCATTTTCATTGTAATCACCGGGCTGGCCTGGCTGCTGATGCTCAACTTCTACCGCTGCCCTATACGCTACTTCAACGGCGACACGGAGCGGACGGTAGTGGCTCCGGCCGACGGGCGCGTGGTGGTGATAGAAGAGACAGAAGAGAATGACTATTTCCACGACCGACGCCTGCTGATAAGCATCTTCATGAGCCCGCTCAACGTGCATGCCAACTGGTTTCCGGTTGACGGACGGGTGGAGTTTGTGAAGCACTTTGACGGCAACTACCACAAGGCATGGCTGCCCAAGGCAAGCGAGGAGAACGAGCATGCCGACACCATGATTGAGACGCCCGACGGCCAACGCGTGCTGGTGCGGCAGATAGCCGGCGCCATGGCACGCCGCATCGTCACCTATGCCAAGGACGGCGAAGACTGCTACATCGACGAGCACCTGGGCTTCATCAAACTGGGTTCGCGCGTCGACGTCTACCTGCCGCTGGGCTCAAAGCCTTGCGTGAAGATGAACCAGGCTACCACAGGCGACCAGACGGTGATTGCAAGGCTTGCATAGTTCACACTATTCGTAGTTCATAGTTTTTTTTGTTCTTGGTTATGAAGAAGCATATTCCAAACATGATTACGTCGATGAACCTCATCTCGGGGTGCATCGCCACCTATTTTGCCTTCCAGGGTGACTACATGCTGGCACTGGGGTTCATCGTGCTCGGCGCCGTGTTTGACTTCTTCGACGGCATGACGGCACGCCTGCTGCACGTCAGCTCGCCCATCGGCAAGGAGCTTGACTCTCTGGCCGACAACATCACCTTCGGCTTCGCGCCCTCTGCCATGCTGTTCAGCTGGCTCAACGCCCAGTTGTCAATGGCCAATGGCCAATGGTCAATAATAAGCTTTGCGGCTTTCCTGATGGCGGCCTTCTCGGCCCTGCGACTGGCCAAGTTCAACCTCGACGAACGACAGGCACTGGGTTTTATCGGACTGCCCACGCCTGCCAATGCGCTTTTCTGGGCCTCGCTCATCAACGGCTTCCATTGGCAGGAGATGTTCGAGCCCTACCAGCTGCCTTCCTACTATATATATGCAGCCTTGGCTCTGATGCTCGTGAGCTGCTTCCTGCTTGTCAGCGAGATACCCATGTTTGCCCTGAAGTTCAAGACATGGGGCTGGCGCGGCAACGAGGTGAAGTACGTCTTCGTGCTCACCTCTGCCCTAATCATCATCTTCCTCGGCATTCCCGGCATCGCTGCCGTCATAGCTTGGTATGTGGTGCTGTCGCTGGTTATGCATAAGTCTATTCGCAGCTTATAACCGGCGAAGCAGGCCATTCAACATTCAAAACTCAACATTCAATCATTCATAAGTCGTGTTATCATTCCTCGGTTTTCTGCTCATCATCTTTTTGGTCATCATCTTCCTGGTGGTCGTCGTCGGGCTAATTCTTTTAGGGAAAGGCATCGACATGATTCGCGGCATACTTGGACTGAAGCCGCGAAACCGCTTCCGCTGGAACGTGAACATGCACACCAACGACGGTCAGCACCAGCATACGACGACGCACACCAGCGATGGCGTCACCATCATCGACCGCCGCTCGCCTGAAGAGACGAACAAGAAGATTTTCCAGCCTGACGAGGGTGAGTATGTGGAATACACTGAGGAATGAGGAATGAGAAATGAGAAATGAGAAATTTGCTGTTGCCGCTCCTCGCTGTCAGGAGAGGGCAAAGATAGCGCATTTCTCATCTCCCTCTTCACATCTCTCATTTAATTGTGCACCAGCGTGCCGATGTCCTCTCCGTCCAACACCTTCTTCAGGTTGCCTACCACGTCCATGTTGAACACGTAGATGGGCAAGTTGTTGTCCTGACACATGCAGATGGCGGTGAGATCCATCACCTTCAGACCACGGCTGAGCACCTCTTTGTAGGTAATCTCGCTGAACTTCGTGGCCGTGGGGTCCTTTTCGGGGTCGGCAGTGTAGACGCCGTCAACGCGCGTGCCTTTCAGCATCACGTCGGCCTCTATCTCAATGCCACGCAGGCTTGAGCCGGTGTCGGTAGTGAAATAAGGCGAGCCGGTGCCAGCAGAGAAGATGCACACCTCGCCACGCTGCATAGCCTCGATGGCGCGCCATTTGGTGTAGAACTCGCCGATGGGCTCCATGCGGATAGCCGTCAGCACACGGTTCTTCACGCCCTCAGCACCGAGGGCCGAAGAGAGTGCCAGCGAGTTAATCACCGTGGCGCACATGCCCATCTGGTCGCCCTTCACGCGGTCGAAGCCTTTCTGCGAGCCACTGAGCCCGCGGAAGATGTTGCCACCGCCGATGACGATGCCTATCTCCACGCCCATGTCGTGAATCTCCTTAATCTGGCGGGCATAGTCGCCCAGCCGTTCAGGGTCAATGCCGTAGCCCTGCTTGCCCATCAGGCTCTCACCCGAGAGCTTCAGTAGAATTCGCTTAAATCTTGCCATATTACTTGTTTTATATAATGAATTGCACTTCCTTAAAGGCATAGCGGTGTGTATAGCCGTCAACGCAACGCAACACCAAGTGGCCGTCGTCCTCGACCGTCACCAGCTCAGCAACGAATTCACCGTAGGCGTCGCGGTAGCGGAAGAAGCCCTTGCGGCGGTAGAGCTGAGCCAAGTAACGAGCACGCACGCCCTCCGAATCAGCCCACTCTGCCTCGAACGCCTCCAACAACTCATGCAACAGCTGCTCTCTGCCAAACGTGCGTCCCGTCAGATTGGCCAGCGAGACAGGGTTGGGCGCATCACTCACAAAACACAGCTGGTTGACATTGAGCCCCACGCCGATGACGCTGTCCTTGATAGTGCCGCCCTGAAGCGTGTTCTGTATCAGGATGCCGCAGATTTTCCTGTCGCCCACATAGATGTCGTTGGGCCACTTGACACTGACATTCTCCACATATTTCGAGACCACCTTGCTGATGCTGTTGGCGGTCACCATCGAGATGAGAAACTGCTTGGAGGCAGGCACTTGCTTTGGGTGAATCAGCAAGGAGAAGAGCAGGTTCTGGCCCCGCTCCGATTCCCACCTGTTGGTACCACAGCCGCGGCCTGCCGTCTGATAGTCGGTCTGCACGAGAACGTCGCCCTCCGCCTTGAGCTCACGCAAATAGCGGTTGGTGGAGTCGGTCTCAGGTATATGTATAATTTTGAATTCCATAATGACTTTGCAAAATTACGAAAAAGAAACGGGAAAACAGCCGTCGTGTCGCAAAAAATGCGTAACTTTGCAAAAAACAAGGGTCCAGTGACCGAAGAAGAACTGGAAAAGAGTAACTATCAAATCACCCTATAAACAACCATGACGCAAGAAGAAAACAAGAAGCGAGAAGAGCAACAACAGAAAGACGACGAGCGCTTCATGCGCATGGCCCTCGACGAGGCCCGCCGGGCGATGGACGAGGGCGAGATACCCATCGGCGCCGTCATCGTCTGCCAGGGCCGTGTCATCGCCCGAGCCCATAACCTGACGGAGACGCTCACCGACGTCACCGCCCACGCCGAGATGCAGGCTATCACCATGGCGGCCAACGAGCTGGGCGGCAAGTACCTGACGCAGTGCACGCTCTACGTCACCGTGGAGCCCTGCCCCATGTGTGCCGGTGCACTGGGCTGGGCGCAGGTGCCCCGCATCGTCTATGGCTGCCGCGACGAGAAGCGCGGCTACAGCCAGTATGCTCCCCACGTGCTGCACCCCAAGGCACAGGCAACAGGCGGCATCCTGGAAGAGGACTGCCGCCTGCTGATGCAAGAGTTCTTTCGACAGAAGCGCTAAGCAGGCCTGAGCACGATGCGGCATACGCTGCTCAAACAGCTATACCGGAGAGATGGGCAGCAAAGCCATAGTAGACATCCCGATGCAAAGGCTGCAGGCTCATCATGGCCGCGCACAGGAAGAAGGCTCTCATGCTGTTGGTGTCACACCTATTGTGCTCGCAAGAGAAGCCTGAATCCGCCAAATACTCAGTCTGAAAAAAAAATCCCGCAAGCAGGAAAGTGCTTGCGGGATTTTTTCGTCTTATTAAAAGTGTGTTCACTCTTTAGCGAACCCGTCATTTAGGCATCACAGCGTCCCAGCCTTCATTCTGCGTCACACCGAAATTGGCATTGATTTCATCAGAAGGAATAGGATAGACCAACTCAGAAATGTTATAGCCCGTGTAGCGGAACTTGATGTCAGGAGCACCATAGGCGGCTACGTTTGCCTTCTCATCCCAACGGCGCAGGTCATAGAGTCGGAGACCTTCCTGGAACAACTCGCGTGCACGCTCATCCTTGAGGAATGCGAAGAGGTCGGCACCCGAGGGCAGATCGTCAGCCGAAGCAATGGCAGTGTTCCGTTTAGCCACGACGAACAAGGCGTTCTTGGCATCAGCCTCATTGCCCAGTTTGTAGTTAGCCTCTGCAATGATGAGGAACATCTCAGGCGCATTAATCAGGTAGTTGGTGGCATAGGCCGTGTTGCCTGACGAGTAGTGCGAGAACTTACCGCCAGCATAGCGCGGGGCAGCATCAGTAGTGTTTACCAGATCCATGCCCATGATTGCAGTACGCACGTCGGTGGGAGCATAGATAGAGAACAGCCAAGGTGTAGGACTGAAGTTATAAGTAGTCCACAATGTGCCACATGAGTTTGCACTCCAGTTCTGATTCGAGTTAATGTCGAGATAGAAGAAGCTCTCCGTGTTGGAAGCACCGCCGTTGTAAAGAGCCTTATAACCCTCGGGGGTGTAGGTCAGAGTGCTGACGCCACCTGCCTCAAGTGCCTTCTGTGCGTATGCCTTGGCCTGCTCCCAGTTCTCTTCATAGAGATACATACGAGCCAGCAGTCCGTTGGTGGCAGCCACGTTCATATAGCACTTGTCGCCACGATCGCCACCGGCAGCCTCAAAGTGCTTCAAGGCTTCTTTCAAGTCTTTCTCAATCATGGCGTAAGTATCGCCAACCGTCGAACGGCTAACTTGCGTAAAAGCAGGAATAGGATCTTCGCTGATAACCAGTCCGGGCTTTGCCGAGAAGTCGTTGCCATTGACTTTCACCTGATGTCCGAAGACGTTCACCATCTGGAAGTTGGCATAGGCGCGCAGGGCATAGGCCTCTCCCAATGCCAGGTCAATGGCCGCCTTATCGTCACCAGTAGCGTTGGCATAAAGCTCATTGCCAGCCTGAATGGCACGGGCAGTATTGTCGACAACCTTGTAGCCGTACTCCCAAATATACGAAAGGTAGACGTCGGTATAGTCATAAGTATACTGATTGATGTCGTCCCAGTGTCCGGTCTGTCCGTTCCAATAAGACAGGTCGGTGGGAATATCGCCAATCATCGTGGCATAGTTGCCCGAGAAATAACGAGTAAACAAGTTGTAATATGCGCCATTAACAGCAGCCTTCAGCAGGTCGGCATTGTTGAGAGCACCTTCAGCATCCACTCCACGATAGTAGTCAGTTTCAAGGAAACTATCGCCACAGCTTGTCATACCCATCGAGAGGGCGATGGCAGCGATTCCGCTCAATAATATCTTTTTCATATGCAAATTCCTTTATATTAATGAAGTCAACAATAAAACAATTAGAATGTGATTTGAATACCAGCAGCATATGTGCTCATAGCAGGATACTGCCATGCGATGACACCCGAAGCGAAGGTTTCAGGATTGTAGCCAATGAAATCGCTTGCAGTCCAGGTGTACACATTGTCGGCTGTGCCATAGACGCGAATCTTCTCTACGAACACCTTACGAGTGAGCTCCTTCGGCAGGGTATAGCCGATGGTGATGTTGCTCAGACGGAGGAAGTTGCCGCTCATCACGAAACGGCTCGAAGCCTGAGTAGCGTTGTAAGGATCGTTATAGATATACTGCGGATACTTGGCATCCTTGTTGTCCTCTGTCCACGAGTTGTTTGCCATTTCCTCAAGCGGGGTGCGCATTGCCATGCCCCAGCCAGTGAAGCGTGCACCGCTGTCGTAGACCTTGCCGCCAAGACGATAGTTGAACGTGACGCTGGCATCGAGGCCCTTCCACTTCAGCTGCGAGCCGAAGCCACCATAGAACTTAGGATTGGGGTTGCCTACATAGCGCTTGTTAGCCTCAGTATAGCTGGTTGTCTTCTCTGAAGACACCACATTGCCATTCTCATCCAGATTGTCCTTCCAGAACAGCGGCTTACCCGTCTCACGATCTACGCCGGCGTACTCCTTCAGATAGAACTCACCGTAGGGATGGCCCACTTCAACAATGTTGTAGGTACCCTCAATAGGCTTGTCGGTAGAGAGCTTGATTACCCTGTTCTGGTTGTGCGTCAGATTAGCATAGGCCGTCCATGTGAGGTCCTTGTTGCTGATGATTGTAGCGTTGAGGGCCACTTCGATACCACGGTTGCGAATAGAGCCGATGTTCTGATAGGTCTCACGCATACCAGTAGTGCGCGACAGAGGCACCTGGAACAGAGCGTCAGAGGTCTTCTCGTTATAGTAGTCGAACGAGAGGTTGATGCGATTGATAAACTGCAGGTCAACACCGATATCAAACTTCTTCGACACCTCCCAAGTGAGCTCACGATTGGTAATTGAACCAGGAACGATACCAGGAGTGCTGTGATAGTTAGAACCCGACTCATAGAAGCCACGGGCCGAATACCAGCCGATGTCCTGGTTACCCACTGTACCGTAGCTCACGCGCAGCGTACCATTGGTAAGAATATTATTCTTCAGGAATTCCTCGCCTGTGAAGCGCCACTTGCCGCCCACTGACCAGAAATTACCCCAGCGGTTGTCAGCACCGAACACCGAGCTGCCGTCACGACGGAACGAAGCCGAGAGGTAGTAACGGTCTTCATAAGAATAATGAGCATCGCCGAAGTAAGAGGCCAGACGGGCTTCACTCTTGTAGTACTCAGAGTCACTCCAACTACCCACGGTGCTCAGGTCGCGCATGCCTGCGGCAGCAAACGGGAAGTCGTTGCCGTTCATGTAGTCGTACCAATAGTCCTTGCGCTGCATTTCCTGACCCAGCATCAGGTTCAAGCTATGCTTCTGGTTAAACACATAGTTCCAGCCCAGCAGGTTGTTCCAAGTAATGGTGCTGGTGCGCGAGTCGTACTGCTGACCAAGGCCGTTGTAGTTCATACCCTGGTTGTTGTAGATGGCACTCCAATAGTTATACTCATTGAGGTTGTAAATGTTCACGCCAAGCGTCGACTTATAATAGACGCCCTTGCCGAAGTCAACCTTCACGTAAGGGCTGGCGGTAAACGTGGTGGTCTTCACCTCATAGACATCACCCAGCTTCTCGTCGAGCACGGCAACGGGGTTGTACATATCGATGTTGGCATAGGTGCCGTCCTCGTTGTACACCGGCCAGAAGGGACGCATTGATGACACAGCGCCCACCGTAGGAGCAGCCATAGAACCACTGGTCGACTGCGAGAAGCCGTTGCGGATAGAGTAAGAGTAGGAAGCGTTCACACCGATGCTGAAGATATCGTTCAGCTTGGTGCTCAGGTTTACGCGGCCTGTGAAGCGCTCAAAGTCAGAACCAATGACAATACCTTCGGTGTTCAGATAACCACCACTGACAAAGTAATTGGTGGCACCGGTCTGTCCGCTGGCATTCACATTATACTCCTGGTGGAAACCACTGCGCGTCACGGCGTCCATCCAGTCAGTGTCTGTCTTGCCGTCCCACTCGAAGTAGTTGTCCTTCAGATACTCATAGTAGGACTCATAGGTGTCATCCTGATAACGTGCCACCATACCTTTGGCAAACAGGTCCATGCTCTGCTTGGCATTGGCAAACTTCATGTTGTTGTTTGCCATCGTGGTGACGCCCCACTTACCCTCGAACTCGATGTTTCCTTTGCCCTGAGCGCCCTTCTTGGTGGTAATGACGATGACGCCATTGGATGCGCGCGAACCGTAGATGGCTGTGGCGGCAGCATCCTTCAGCACCGTGACGCTCTCAATATCATTGGGGTTAATGGCCGACATAGGGTCAACATAGTTGTTGTCCGTTTCGCTCATACCATCAACGTCGGAGTTAACAGGCACGCCGTCGATGACGTAGAGCGGCTGGGTGCCCTGGTTGAGCGAACCGCGACCGCGCACGTAGATAGCGCCCCACACACCAGGCATCGACGTGGAGTTGTTCATCTGCACACCCGAGACGGTGCCCTCAAGGCCCTTCACGAAGTTGGCATCGGTCTTCTTCTCCAGCGCATCGCCCGTTACAAGAGAGGCGGCACCGGTGAACGAGGCCCTGCGCTGCGAGGAGTAGCCCGTGACCACGATTTCATCAATGTCAGAAACGTTGCTTCTCAACACAATGCGCATGTTGGGCTTTGCAACCACTTCAACGGGATTCATGCCCACATAAGAGATGCTGATAATCTTCTTGCCCGCAGGCAGCGTCAGCGAGAAATGGCCATTTGCATCGGTCACTGCACCAACGTTAGTGTCTACCACTCGAACCGTAGCTCCCATCACTGGCTGATCGTCATCTTGAGACACCACAGTTCCATCGACTCTCGTTTGAGCCAATGCTCCTCCCACTATCAGAAAGAGCATCGCCAATAGCATTGTTAGTCTTTTTTCCATAAATCTCTCTCGTTTT
>JAGBJJ010000075.1 GCA_017934525.1 Prevotella sp. | reverse complement strand
TGCAGCACTCACGATGGAACGGCATGACGCCCTGCGACCTCGTCTTCCCCTTTTTCCTTTTCATTATGGGCATATCGTGCTACCTGTCGCTCTCGAAAAGCGGGTTTAAGCCAAGCCGCGATGTACTCACCAGGGTGCTGAGGCGCACCGTGCTGCTCTTTGCCATCGGACTGTTTATCAACTGGTTTCACGAGGCTGTCAAGGGCGACGTGCTCTGTTTCGGCCATCTGCGAGTGTGGGCTGTGATGCAGCGCATCGCCCTGTGCTACTTCTTCGTGTCGGTGTTTGCCCTGTTCTGCAGCCATAAGCATACTATCACGACCATCGTCGCGCTACTTGTCGGCTATACATTTATTATAATATATGGCAACGGCTACAGCGAAGACCCCAATGCCAACATCCTGGCACGTGCCGACCGGTGGCTCTTCGGCTATGAGCACCTCTACCACAAAAGTCCTGTCGACCCCGAAGGCCTGCTCGGCACTATCGCTTCGACAGCCCACGTGCTGCTGGGCTTCTATTGCGGCATGATTGTTAAGCAAGGCAAAGACCTCGGGCAGAAAATCACAGGACTATTTGCCGTGGGCACCGTACTCATACTGGCAGGCTACCTGCTCAGCTACGGTCTGCCGCTGAACAAGCGCATCTGGAGCCCGTCGTATGTGCTCGTCAGCTGCGGCCTTGCCGCCTTGCTGCAGGCGCTCATCATGTATGTTGTAGACATGGGCGGCCGCCGTCGTTTCACCACGCCCCTAAAGGTGTTCGGCGTCAATGCCCTGGCACTCTACGTGGCCAGCGAGCTGCTGGCCATCGTGTTTGGACGCTTCGGCATCAACACGCTCATATACAATGGGGTGCATGCCGTAGTAGCTCCCGACAAATGGGCTTCGCTGGCCTATGCCATCGTCTTCGTGGCCATCAATTATCTCATCGGCTATATCCTCTACAGGCGTCGCATCTTCATCAAGCTGTAGGCTGGCTGCATACGACAAAAAATGTTAATTTACGAGCCGACATTTTGGCGGTTTGCCATTTTGGATTACCTTTGCACGTTACTAAATAAAATACTCACAATCAAAAACATATAAAGTTAAAGCATTATGAAAAAATCTACTCTTGTATTCGCCATGACGCTCATCAATGCCGCCATGGCTATGGCTCAGACACCTGCCATGATTACCGAGCAGCCTCAGGGTGAACTGAAGACGTACGACCGCTCGGGCTACTCGTACTACACCACGGGCTACTACGTGAGCCGCGGCGTACAGACCGGTACCGTAGACATCGTTTTCGGCGACAACTCGAAAGTGTACATCAAGCAGCCTCTGGCAAAGCTGCTCTCCGACGCATGGATTGAAGGTACGCTCAGCGACGACGGCAAGACCATCACCGTGCAGATGGGACAGCCCATCGGCTACAACGAGAGCGCACCGACTCGGCTCTCATCCGCGTGCTCGACTACGACGAAGACTATGAGGAGGCTGAGGTGAAGAACAACGTGAAGCAGCTGACCTACACTATCAGCGACGGCAAAATCACGCTGAACGGGACCTCGAAGAGCGTCATCTTCGGTGCTGCCTGGACCAGCGGCGAGTGGACGGGCTTCGGCGACTATAACACCGTATACACCGTCCACGTGGCCGACGAGCTGGTCACTCCGCCTGCCGGCTTGCAGACAGAGACCTACGCCATGGAGGCCGAAGGCTACGTCAGCCAGTCTATCCAGAAATATCCGGTCTACATCGGCTTCAGCGGTGCCGACGTCTATATCAAGGGATTCTTCAGCGACATGCCCAATGCCTGGATCAAAGGTAGCATAGAAGGCGACAAGGTGACCTTCAAGAAAGGACAGTATATGGGCAAGGTGAGCAACTCTGACTACTACCTCATCGCAACGCCTACCGGCAATACCTACCAGTTTGAGGACCTGGTGCTCGACTACGATGCTGCCGCGGAGACCTTCACAAACAACACGCAGTTTGCCATTGAGAGCACAAGCAAGAACCAGGTGTACCTGACCGAGGCCCTGTCGAATATTACCATCAAGAAGACGGGCAACGACGGCCTGGAGGTGCCCTTCGTCGAGGACTTCAGCACAAAAGCCGGCTTTGGCAGCTGGACCGTCATCGACGCCAACAACGACGGCTACACATGGAACCACAACTCGCTGGGCGGAAACGTAGAGTACTTCAACATGATGACCAAGGCTGACGGCGACGACTGGCTCATCTCGCCTGCCATCAAGCTTGAGGCCGGCAAGAACTACATCTTCTCTGTCGACGCCAAGAACTCGTCTGTTTACCCTGAAAAGATGGAGGTGAAGCTGGGCACTAACGCTCAAGCCGAGACGATGAGCACTGAGGTGATTGCGCCCACAGAGATCAGCAACGGAACGCTCACCACTTACAAGGGACTTGTCAAGGTAGAGGAAACCAATGCCTACTACTTCGGCATACACGCCATCAGCGCCCAAGACCAGATGACACTCACCATCGACAACGTGAAGGTGGAGGAAGACGAGACAACTGGCATCAGCCGCATCAGCACCACTGCCGACACCTCTGACATCTTCACCCTGCAGGGCACCAAGGTCAACGCCAAAGCTGGCCTCGCTCCCGGCATCTATGTCATCAACGGCCAGAAGAGAATCGTGAAATAAACATATCTGCACCACAGGCAAGAAAGGTCTGGCTTCATCGCCAGACTTTTCTTTTTGCCACACCTCGGCGACATTCACGCGTATTTTATAAAACAATATTCGTTAATTCCTTTTATATATCAACTTTTTTTTGTAACTTTGCCACCCCAAAGAAAACATTCGAAAAGAAGATATGAACGTACTTGAACTGAGTGAACAAGAAATTCTTCGTCGGCAGTCGCTCGACGAGTTGCGCAAGATGGGCATCAACCCCTACCCTGCAGCAGAGTATCCCACCAATGCTTTTTCCACTGAGATACGCGACAGCTTCTCCGACGACGACGAGCCACGCGAAGTGTGCATCGCCGGCCGCATCATGAGCCGCCGCGTCATGGGCAAGGCTTCGTTTGCCGAACTGCAAGACTCCAAAGGCCGCATACAGGTATATATCACCCGCGACGACATCTGTCCCGATGACAACAAAGACCTTTATAACGTGGTGTTCAAGAAACTGATGGACATCGGCGACTTTATCGGCGTGCGCGGCTTCGTGTTCCGCACGCAGACGGGAGAGATTTCCGTACATGCAAAGGAACTCACCATGCTCTCAAAGAGCCTGAAGCCACTGCCCATCGTGAAATATAAGGACGGCGTGGCCTACGACAAATTCGACGATCCTGAGCTGCGCTATCGCCAGCGCTACGTCGACCTCGTGGTGAACGAAGGCGTGAAGGACACTTTCCTCAAGCGAGCCGTCATCGTGCGTACCATGAGACGAATACTCGACGACGCCGGCTATACTGAGGTTGAGACACCTATCCTGCAGAGCATCGCCGGAGGTGCCAGTGCACGCCCCTTTATGACGCACTTCAATGCCCTCAACCAAGACATGTATATGCGCATCGCCACCGAGCTCTATCTGAAGCGTCTCATCGTAGGCGGCTTCGAAGGCGTCTATGAGATGGGCAAGAACTTCCGCAATGAGGGAATGGACAAGACCCACAACCCTGAGTTCACATGCATGGAGCTCTACGTCAGCTATAAGGACTACAACTGGATGATGTCGTTCACCGAGAAGATGCTCGAGGAAATATGCACGGCCGTGAACGGCAAGCCCGAAGTGGAAATCGACGGCAATGTCATTTCATTTAAGGCACCTTATCGCCGTCTGCCCATACTCGACGCCATCAAGGAGAAAACGGGCTTCGACTGTGCCGACAAAACAGAAGATGAAATACGCGCTTTCTGCAAGGAGAAAGGCATGGAGGTTGATGAAACTATGGGTAAGGGCAAGCTCATCGACGAACTCTTCGGCGAGTTCTGCGAAGGCACGTTCATACAGCCCACCTTCATCATCGACTATCCCGTGGAGATGTCGCCCCTGACGAAGATGCACCGCTCCAAGCCCGGACTGACCGAGCGCTTCGAGCTGATGGTCAACGGCAAGGAGCTGGCTAATGCCTACTCTGAGCTCAACGACCCCATCGACCAGGAAGAGCGCTTCAAAGAACAGATGCGTCTGGCTGACAAGGGCGACGACGAAGCCATGATCATCGACCACGACTTCCTCCGCGCCCTACAGTATGGCATGCCGCCTACCAGTGGCATCGGCATCGGCATCGACCGTCTGACCATGCTCATGACAGGAAAATTCGCCATCGGCGAAATCATGCTCTTCCCGCAGATGAAACCCGAGAAGAAAGCACCACAGAGCAGCGTGCAGGAATGGGGCGCCATCGGGGTGCCTGAAGAGTGGGTCTACGTGCTGCGCAAGGCTGGCTTCTACCTCATACAAGACATCAAGGGCGAGAAAGCACAGGGCCTGCAGCAAAAGATAGGCGACATCAACAAGAAGTACAAACTGGGCTACGAGAAACCTTCGGTAGACGAAGTGCAAATGTGGATTGACAAATCCAACGAGTAACGAGCGTCTGCCCTGATGAGTAATTACGAATGAGTGTTTCATAAAAAACTATGTTCGACTGTGGAAAAATAGCTATCATCGGCGGCGGAAGCTGGGCTACGGCCATTGCCAAGATTGTGGTGGGACACACCCACCACATCGGATGGTATATGAGACGCGAAGACCAGATACGCGACTTCCAACGCATGGGCCACAACCCCAGCTATCTCACCAGCGTGCATTTCGACACCAGCGAGATACATTTCGAGAACGACATCAACCGTATCGTGCAGCTCTATGACACGCTGGTGTTCGTTGTCCCTTCGCCTTATCTGAAGAATCATCTGAAGAAACTGAAGACAAGGCTGAAGGAGAAGTTCATCGTCACGGCCATCAAAGGCATCGTGCCGGAAGAGAACCTTGTCTGCTCGGAGTATTTCCACCAGGTGTTTGATGTGCCCCACGATCATCTGGCATGCCTCGGCGGACCGTCGCATGCCGAAGAAGTGGCCCTTGAGCGCCTGTCATATCTCACCGTGGGATGTTCCGACGTAGAGAAGGCACAGGCTTTTGCCGACGTGCTGACAAGCCAGTTTATAAAGACCAAGACTTCTACCGACGTCATCGGCATCGAATATTCATCGGTACTGAAGAACGTCTACGCCATCGCAGCAGGCATCTGCAGCGGACTGAAGTTCGGCGACAACTTCCAGTCGGTACTCATGTCGAACGCCGTGCAAGAGATGTCGCGGTTTCTGCAAAGCGTCAGTCCCATGCCCGAACGCATGGTCTACGACTCTGTCTATCTGGGCGACCTGCTCGTGACCGGCTACTCCAATTTCTCGCGCAACCGTGTCTTCGGCACCATGATTGGCAAAGGTTACTCCGTGAAGAGTGCACAGATGGAGATGGAGATGATAGCAGAGGGCTACTTCGGCACTAAGTGCATGAAGGAGATTAACCGCCACTGGCACGTCAACATGCCCATTCTCGATGCAGTCTACAATATTCTCTACGAGCGCATTACGCCGCAGATAGAGATAAAATTGCTCACCGACAGTTTCCGTTAGTTCGACACACATATCTATAACTTAACTACAATTGACAATATGAAAAGTATCAGTCTCGACACTAAAAAAGCTGCCTGCTTCCTCAAGGAAGGATCCGTGACAGCATTTGCCCCGAAGGTGAAAGCTGCGCAAGAAGCGCTCGAAAACGGCACCTGCCCCGGCAATGATTTCTTAGGATGGCTTCACCTGCCTTCTTCAATCAGCGATGATTTCCTCGGCGAAGTGGAAACCGCTGCACAAGTGCTGCGCGACAATTGCGAAGTGGTCGTCGTGGCCGGCATCGGCGGCAGCTATCTTGGAGCGCGTGCTGTCATTGAAGCACTCAGCAATTCGTTCGGCTGGCTCATCGCCGATAAAAAGAATCCTACGATTCTCTTTGCAGGTAACAACATTGGCGAAGACTATCTCTTTGAGCTTACACAGTATCTGAAGGGCAAGCGCTTCGGTGTGATCAACATCTCGAAGAGCGGCACCACCACTGAGACTGCTCTCACTTTCCGACTGCTCAAGAAGCAGTGTGAGGCACAGAGGGGCAAGGAAGAGGCTCGCCGCGTCATCGTGGCTGTCACCGATGCCCGTCGCGGTGCTGCACGCACCTGTGCCGACAAAGAGGGCTACAAGAGTTTCATCATACCCGACAATGTGGGTGGACGCTTCTCTGTGCTCACCCCCGTCGGCCTGCTGCCCATTGCCTGCGCCGGCTTTGACATCAGAGCCTTGGTTAAGGGTGCACAAGACATGGAGAAGCAGTGCGCCTTGGACGTGCCTTTCGAGCAGAACATAGCAGCACAATATGCTGCCGTACGCAAC
This sequence comes from Prevotella sp., assembly GCA_017934525.1. Lineage (GTDB taxonomy): Bacteria > Bacteroidota > Bacteroidia > Bacteroidales > Bacteroidaceae > Prevotella. The sequence continues at coordinate 58,775 of JAGBJJ010000075.1, read as the reverse complement.
GCTCTCTACCAAAGCGGCAAGAAGATAGAGATTATGGTCAACTATCAGCCCAAACTCCACTTCATGTCGGAATGGTGGAAACAACTCTACGGCGAATCGGAAGGCAAGGACAAAAAAGGCATTTTCCCTGCCAGCGTCGACTTCACCACCGACCTTCACTCTATGGGACAATGGATTCAAGACGGCGAGCGCACCATCTTCGAGACAGTCATCAGCATTGAGGAGCCTGAGCAGACACTGCTCTTCCCTGAAGATGAAGAGAATCTCGACGGGCTGAATTTCCTGGCAGGCAAGCGCGTCGATGAAGTAAACAAGATGGCCGAACTTGGCACACGTCTGGCTCACGTAGACGGCGGCGTGCCAAACATACGCATCGCTGTACCACGCCTCAATGCCTACTACATCGGACAGCTTATCTATTTCTTTGAAATCGGCTGCGGCATCAGTGGCAACGTGCTTGGCGTGAATCCTTTCAACCAGCCAGGCGTGGAGGCCTACAAGAAGAATATGTTCGCACTGCTTGACAAGCCTGGCTATGAAGCAGAGTCGAAAGCTATCAAAGAGCGTCTGAACAACGAGAAATAATTATTTCCTCTAATGATAAATGAGTTATTTACAATTAGTGAAAGTAAAAGCTGACACTGTCTGTATTGCTAATTGTAAATAACTCACTTTTATTTCACTGACATGGAATCATTTGTAGATAAATACTTACAGAAACATGGTTTTGAGCACTGGATGCCGCAAACCGTGCTTTTCGACATGGACGGGGTGCTCTACGACTCGATGGGCAACCATGCTGTGGCCTGGCATGAGGCCATGAAATCTTTTGGTATCGACATGACATTCCTTGATGCGTATGCTACCGAAGGGGCACGAGGAATCGACACCATCAAAATGATGGTTGAAAAACAGCAGCACCGATTCATCAGCGACCAGGAAGCCCAGCACATGTACGATGAAAAGACCCGTCTGTTTCATCTCATGCCAGAGCCGCCAATCATGCCAGGAATACCTCTACTCATGCAGAAAATAGCAGCGGCCGACATGTCTGTCGGCGTAGTGACGGGCAGCGGCCAGCGCCCCCTCTTTGCCCGACTGATGAGAGACTTCGGCCAGTATTTGGATGCAGAGCGCATCGTGACGGCCTACGACGTGAAGCGGGGCAAGCCCCACCCCGATCCCTATCTGACGGGATTGCAGAAGGCAGGCCACCTGGCTCCTTGGCAGGCCATTGTCATTGAGAACGCCCCCCTGGGGGTGCGTGCCGCCGTCAGCGCACGCATCTTCACCATTGCCGTCAACACAGGACCGCTTTCCGAAGAGAGCCTAAGCCGCGAGGGTGCCGACCTTCTCTTCGCCAAGATGACAGACCTGGCCGAAAACTGGGAAGAAATTTTCCAGCCTGCAATGCATGAATAATCAGACTCCTTCGTCGAAGTCGGTCTCGTCGCCCGCCAGGAGATCCATGTCGTCATCTACCTTTATACTGATGCCGCCGCCTTTGTCTACAGCCAGCTCCAGCGGGAGAAACTCGTCATCAGTAGCCTCAGGCGTGGCGATGGTCACGACAAAAGCCAATTCACTGCCACGCACTTCCTTAAATCTCATATCCACCAGCAAACCGTCGCGACGATAGTCGTTTGTAAGATATGACATAAACGAGGCTTTAGTGAATGCCTTTTCAAAGAAAACAGAACCGTCGGCCCGCTTCACCGACAGCTGTATGCGGTTGTCTACATACTTCTGCCCTATCTCATTAGCCACCATCGGCAAGCTGTCAACCGCCGTGCGCATGACTTCCACCTGATACGCGGCCCCCATCCACTTCAGCGCCTGCGTGTCTAACTTCTGCTGCATGCTGATAGGCTTGCCGGGTTTCTTGGGCACATACTTCGTGGCTACAATCTCCTCTGCTTGTTTCTTTTCTTTGCAGGCTCCCAGCGACATGATGCCGAGAACCATCATAATGGTTATTAGCTGTTTCATAATCGGCAGCAAAGGTACAAAAAAATGCCGAAAGAAAAGAGATATTTCACAACATTAACGTGCATTTACGCCCACGGCACGCCGCAGCACGTCCGTCCGCCCTATGCACTTACGGGCATGTGCTGTCATGCCAGCCATAATGGTCGGCACCACAGACAATAGGAGCAAACATCCTGTAACAGAAAATGGCGGCTCTTCACCGAAGCGAAAGCCAGCATTCACCATTTGAGAAACAATATCATTTCAACTTGTCGTAGACTTCATCACTGACGGGTTCCAGCCACTCATTTGAAGCACCTTCCTCCATATTGGTATGGAAAGTGAGATGCTGGAACCACGAATCGCGTGCCGCGCCATGCCAATGTTTTGCCTCAGCAGGAATGGCAATGACAGAGCCTGGCATCATCTCTATAGCATCCTTGCCCCACTCTTGATACCAGCCGCGGCCGCTGACACAGATCAGCACCTGCACAGCACCATGATGCACATGCCAGTTATTGCGACAGCGTGGCTCGAAAGTGACGTTAGACACAGGCCCCATGGGAGCCAGATAGCTGTTGCCCATGAAATACTGCGCATAAGCGGCGTTCGGTTCACCCTTTGGCCAAGGCGTTGCGGGCAACTCGCCGACAGCAGAAACAGACAAGTCAGTACCACAAACTTCGTTAATAGCCTTGACAGCTCTCACTGCCTCTTCATGCCCCACCCTTTCGGCCAGCACCTGAGGAATGTCGCATAGCTGTTCGAGGCTGACGCCCATATTGCGTGCACCTGCCACATGGGCCTTGAGCTGAGGCTCGCATCCGGCAAGAGCAGAAATAGCACTGACGGTGACTATCTCGCGGTCGGCGAACGAAAGGTTGTTGCGCGCGAAGATATCGCCAAAGAGATGTGCCTTCAGGTAATAGTCAGTCTGAGGAGCAAAGTCGTAGTTGAAGGGTTTACCGGTAAGTTGCGTCTGCACCCGAGTACCCTGAACGAGGGCATTATAACTTTTTGGCAGCGGGTCAGCCTCTCGCCCGGCATCAGTGTGCCGCCCCTCTGACTGGCGCGACTGCAGCACCTGCTGCAACGCCCCCAGTGCATTGAGCGAGCGCGGGAAGCCAGTATAGGCATACAGCTGCGACAGGGCTTCCTTAGCTTCGCTGACGGTCAATCCCTGATCTAATCCACGGTTAAGCGCATTCTTCAATCCTTCAATGTCTCCCTTCGCCTCGCTGGCTGCTACAGCCACGAGCGCTTGTTGTCTTTCTGTCAGTGTCATATTCGTTTGTGCGTAAATCGGTCTGACTGCCGTAAGCAGGCAGCCGGCCACTATCAAGAGAAGTCTTTTCATCATAGATATACCACAAGCTTAGTGTCAGTATCCCAAGCCTTTCAGCCATTTTTCAACCTTCGTCTTTCCGCTGCGCACGTCGTGACCATAGATAGAGAAACCCTTCACGACGTTTGCCTCAGGATAGGCAGCTTTTACATCATCAACGCAGCGTCCCAGTCCGCTGCCTTCGTGCGTGGTGAAGGGAATGAGCGTCTTGCCATTGAGGTCATATTTCTTGAAGAAGGTGAACATCACCTGCGGATAGGTCCCCCACCAGACAGGGCCTCCAATGAACACCACATCATAGTCGTCGATATTATCGATACCTCCTTTAAACTCAGGCAGGATGCCCTTTTCAGCTTCCTCCTTTGCCAAGTCGCAGAGGGGCTTATAGGCCATGCCGTCGTAGATGTCGGTAGCAATCTCAAACTGGTCAGCTCCCGTCATCTCACTGATATAGTCGGCCACAATTTTCGTGTTGCCCACTTCCACATTACCCACACCGTAGTTGTCACCGGCATGCGAGAAGAACACCACAAGGGCTTTCTTCGCAGTGTCAGCCGCAGCAGCCTGCTGACTTTCGGCCACGGTCTCGGCCATACTTTTTCTTCCATTGCAAGCCGTCGACACAAGCAATGCCGCGACTGCCACTAAAAACTTTGCAATTCTCATAACAATTTTATTTTACTTATCAACTTTACTTTACCATATCGGCTATGATTCGAGCTTCGGCGTCGGCACTCTGAGCCTCAGCGCCATGGATGGAAATACCATTGAGCACAATGGCAGAGGGGCAGAGCTTCTTGATGAAACGCTCACTGCTACCCATGCCGCTGCCTTCGTTGGTACAGAAGGGTATGATGGTCTTGCCAGCAAAGTCGTAGCTTTCAAGAAATGTGTAGCACACCATGGGCATGGTTCCCCACCAGTTAGGATATCCTAAAATGATAGTGTCATACGCATCAATACTTTCCAGTGGCGCTTTCATCTCAGGGCGCGCCTGGTCGTGAAGTTCCTGCTTAGCCTCTTCGATACACGTCATATAGCTGTCGCTATACCTCTTCACCGTATCAATCTGATACATGTCGGCATCAGGCAACAACGCCTTAATCTTTGCTGCCACCACTTCGGTGTTGCCAAGTTCGAGCGAACGGATGCTGCCGTTCACATAGTTCTCCCCGCGACGGGAGTAGTACGCAATAAGAGTTTTTCCCATTGTCATGAAATATTTATTGACTTGTCAGGTCCCATCGAATCTGTCACAGGTGCAAAATTACAAATTATATCTCATAGCGCAGTAACACATATTACTTATTCTTTTACCAAAATTACAGATTCTGCTGCAACAAGCGGCAGAGAAAGCAACTGCACATCGGGAAGGGCTGATGAGCCAAAGAAGCAACCTACAAAAAAAAACATCTGCTATTTTCACAAATAGCAGACGCTTGTGTTATCTGTAATACAATTTTCTATACATTAAAAATTGTCCCGTTAAGAATGAGAGGCGCGCTCGCCTTTTACAAAAACACTATGTTAACCTAAATCACTATGAAAAATCTCATATCAATTATTTGTCGATATCGACTTTGTCGTCTCTTTTGTCCTTCCTGCTGACGGGTCGCATGCCGCGCGGGCGCATCTGCTCTTCGTCAGCTTTATAGGCATTAAACTGCTCTTCAGTCAGAAAGGTTTTCAGCTCAGCCTCGTAGGCTTCCCTGTTAGCCTTCATCTGGTTACGCATCTCATTCCGCTCAATCCTCCGCTCAGGCATCATCTCCTTGCGCTGCAGAGAGTCACGGTGCAAACGCGCGGGATGCTGTCCGTTGAGAGCATGTCGACGACCTTGCTGGTGCTGCCCGTGCATTCTCATCATCGGGCGCATTTTGTCAGCATACTTTATGTTTAGCTGTAGCAGCTTCTCAGCCTGCTAGTCCTAGTTTTTCTGCCGTCTGAGCCGTACGAGCCTTCAACATCTCCGTTTTATCCACGGGCTTAAGCTCCCTGGCTTTTTTTTCTGTGTCTTGGGCCATCACTGTGGCACCAATTGCAAAGGCCATAATAGCCAATACTAATTTTTTCATATTAGTCACCAAATTTTAAAGTGTTAAACAATCTGTCTTCTACTTTTTCTCTCGTTGCAACTAATATTTTGATGCAAAGATAGCAAAAAAGTTTAATCTAAAAGAAAATTTTCCGTTTTTTTTCGGTTTTACGACCATTTTTTACTATTTTTGCATCACTTTTGTGATTTTTTTATGATTAGAATGAGGTTATTGGTTATACTTTCCATGGCAACGGCCCTCTGTCTGGGCGGATGCCATGACGCGCAAGACGGAGCCGGCACGTCTGATGTCGACACGACAGCCGTGCTCGTCATGCAGATACAGCAATGCTCCAGACTCTATACTACCGAGTATAAAGTTCACAAAATTGTCACCTACGACGACGCCCTGCGGCTGAAGGGCAGCTTCATGAACCACGAGTTCAACTTCCCCCTGCCTCTGGGCGACCGCAAGGTGGTGATTCCCATCGATGCCACGCTCAAAGGCTACATCGACTTCGAAGGCTTCTCAGCCAAAAATGTATGGCGCCGGGGCAACAGTATCACCATCATACTGCCCGACCCCAAAGTGATGCTCACAAGTTCGAAAGTAGACCAGCATAACATCAAGGAGTATGTGGGGCTCACGCGCGCCCACTTCAGCGATAAGGAGCTGGCGGGTTACGAGGCAGAAGGGCGGGCTGCCATCATCGACGCCATACCAGAGATGGGCATTGTGGCCTCGGCTCGCGAGAGCGCAGCACGCCTGCTTATTCCCCTTCTGTCGCAGATGGGCTACGAAGAAGAAGATATTACCGTGACATTCCGTCAGGACTTCGACCCTGACGACCTGAAACTATTGTTGGACCAGACGTCAATAGAGAAGAAGAAAAATGAGTAACAAGAATATCCTGCAGACGGGATGCCTGGTCAGTGTCATCCTCATAGCAGCTGCACTGTGGTGGTTTTATCGCGCACTGCCCAGAATGAGAGTAGAAGGGAGCGACAAAATCGACATGACTCAGGCTCAGATAGAGAGCATACGCAACATCGGGCAGTGGGAATTTCTGTCAGTGAGCGACGAAGAGTTGGTCGACACCACGCGCCAGGGGTTCTTCAGCGACGACCATCTGGTGCGCATCTACTATGGTACCATGAGGCTCGGCATAGACCTGGGCCAGCTCTCTGAGGGCGACATCAGCCGCGCCGGCGACAGCATCATCATAATACTGCCCGCCATCAGTCTGCTCGACGATGATTTCATCGACGAGACGCGCACCAAGGCATTCCATGAGTCGGGCCGATGGTCGGCCGCCGACCGTGAGGCTATGTACGAAAGGGCCAAGCGACAGATGAAGAGCCATGCCCTGACGCGTGAGAACATAGCCGTGGCCCAGAACAATGCCGATGCGCAGATGCGGCAAATGCTGAAGGCGATGGGCTTCAAGAACGTGATTATACGATTCAAAGAGTTATAACGGCACGACGCCGACCACCGTGAGCCGGCCGCCTGACACTCGGAAGCGTACATCGCGTCCGGCATAAGGCATGCCATAAATGCGGTCAGGGTCATCATGATACGGCGGGCGCGGATCCCAGGAGAGCACCTCTTTCAGCTCCTGCCACTCATCGGCAGCAAAGCAGCTGCTCAGCTCTTCAGGCACCTGCACCTCCAGCTGAACCCACTCGCTGCGGTCGACGAAACCGCTACGTGCCTCAGGATGGCTGTCGGCATAGGTCACGTAGGGCTTCACATCGTAGATAGGCGTGCCGTCCATCAAGTCGGCTCCCCTCACATGAATGACCGGACCGAGTGTAGCTGACATTTCCACCTTATATATATATACGCACGAGAGTCCCAAGCCATTAGGACGGAACGGCGAACGCGAAGCAAACACACCCACCCGTTCGTTGCCTCCCAAGCGCGGCGGTCGCACAGTGAGCCCATGCGCGGCAGTGCGATTGGCCGAGAACTCCCAGATAAGCCACAAATAGTCGAAGTCCTGCAGCCCTCTCACCGCATCGGCATGCCGGTAGGGCGGCTCAAAGACAATGGTGCCAGGCAGCCGGGCCGCCAGACCGCTCTGGCGGGGGATGCCGAACTTTGAGGTCAGCGGCGAATGAAAAAAGGCTATGGGTTCGATAATCATGTCTTACTCTGCATGTAGGATGTGTTACGCGTGTGGCAACAGGCTGCCGCCCCACCTGCTCATGGCAAGCTCTCTGCAGTGTGGGTGCACCGCAGCATCGCTACACATCAGAACGTCATTCGAATCATGAAACGCACACCCTGCTTGTGGGCCGTGGGCAAATCAAGATAACTCAGACGGCGCACATACTCCACATGGATAATTTTGAGGATGTTGTGTATTCCGGCCGACACCTCCCAGTATGGACGCTTGGAATCCATGACATAGCTACCCTCTGGGAAGTACATCAGCACATTGCTGCCAGCATTCTGTGGCAGCAGAGGATTGTTTTTGTCGCTGAGCGACCCCCAGAAGCAGCGCACCGACAACCACTCACGCCATTTCAGCTTGCGAAGCAGGGGGATGCGGTTGAATATCTTGCCGTTGAGATCCCACGAGATGATGGCTGCGGCATAGCGGTCGTTGAGAAACTCCATGTTGTTCACCAGCATGAAGGTATAGTCTTGCAGTATGTACGAGAGGTTAGTCTCGGGCATGACGAGCAGCGGATATGGCACCTGGTTCCACTGTATGCCACCCTTCACCAGACAGTCGACTTTTCCCCACGACTTGAGCCAGAAGCGTTTATATATGCTTGCCTGCGTCAGATTGTAGGCATAGTCACCGCCCAGCAGCCCTTTGAAGCCCATGGTGTGACCCAGGGTGAATACGGGCGAGTCGAGGTTGATGGGCAGACGGCGCTGCTTGGTGTTGATAAAGGTCTCGCCCGGTGCAAAGCGTATCTCGGCGCGCAGCTCGGTAGTACGGATGCGCTGCGACGGGGTGGCGTCATACGGGCCAGAGGCTGAGGCTGCTACAGCAGGCACGGGATGGCTCCAGTTAGTCCAAGTGGAGCGGTCACCGCTCATGCTGAGGGGGATGTAGAAGAGCTGTCCGGCACCCTCGTTCTCCTCAGTCTTGAAAGCCACGGTGGTGCGGAAGCCCCAGTCTTCCTCGCGCTCGAACGTCAGCGACTGGCGGTTGTAGAACAGCATCTTGTCTACAGTGGTCCACTTGAACGAAGTGAACACATTGTCCTTGTCGGTGCGTAAAAACTTGTCGCTGGGCGACTCGATGTCGTAGCTCGACGAGAGGGTCAGCGTACGTTTGGGGAACTCACGTGGCAGATACTCCTTTTTGTTGAACGACCAGATGATGTCGCCGCGATAATAGTTTTTCTTCGACGACATTCCCCTGGCAATGTAACCACTGACAAATAGGTTCGAGTCGAGGTTGGCCGTGGTCTGTGCCGAGATGCGCAGGCGCAGGTCGTCAATGAAGTTTTGACTGACCATCGTATTGATAGGTCCGATGTCTACCTTGCTCGGCGTCTTGGGCGTGCCCGTCTCAACAAAGTTCTCTATGAAAGCTTTCAGGCCGAAGATGAGATAGTTGAAACCCTTGATTTGCTCAAGGCCATGGACAAAGGCATCCATGGAACTCTCGCTCTTCGTGAGCTCCACTTGGCGATACTGGGCCCAGAAGTCGTCGCCCTGCATCATCGCGTTGACGTCTTTCACCTCTTTCTTTTTCCCCTTGAAGAGCTGGCGCGGCAGCTCATCGAAGGCGTAGTCAGTGAGCCGCGTGTTGCGTATGACGGCAAACTCTTGCAGGAAACTGGCCACTTTGAGCTCGGTAAACATATCGTCGACCGACAGCACCCACTCTCCGTTGGGCAGGCGGGTGAACTCCTGCGTCACCTTCATATTCTCCACGAAGTTTACGTCAGAGCGCTTAGGTATGGTCATTTCGCATCGCTTCACCTGATAGCTGGAGTCGGCCAGAATATACAGTTGGCCGCGGAAGCCGAAGTCCTGCTGGTTGTTGGGCAGGAAAGTCAGGTGAAAGCACAGGTCGTGGTCTACGTAGACCGTGTCTTCAATATAGTATCGGTAGAAGGCGATGGCATCGTTGCCGATGGGCGACGTAAACGGATACTGCAACAGGCGTATCTGGTCGTCGTAGATGTTGACGTCGGTAAACACATCTTTCAGCACGGTGGTCAGTATGTCGCCCGTCTGTATGAGCTCGTTGATGCCCGTGTTGTTCATGCCCTTGATGATGGTCTTCTCGTCGCGTGGGTTCTTGCGGTAGATTTTCTGCGACACAGTCTCGTCGACCGACACGGGCAGTATCAGCTTGTTGTTGTATTGGCAAGCCTCAATCTGATTGATGAGCCACTGCTTCTTGGCCAGCCGTCCCGAGTCGAGCATAGCTGGCGTAATGTCGTTGAGGGCGAGCGTCAGCTTCTGATACTTGTTATATTGGTAGAAGTCGTGGTTGCTCAGGTCGGTGCGCTTCTTGGCAGCCACCACTTTCTTCATCAGCTCCACGGCAGGATTGTTTTTCCTACTGTAGCGCTGGCGCTTCGACTTGACGGTCACTTCTTTCAGCATCTTGTTGTCGGGGCGCAGCTTCACTCGCATGTAGGCCGGCGTCTTGCTGTCCACCGTCACCGTCTGCTGCAAGTAGCCCACCGCACTGAACGTGAGCGGCCAGCCCTGATGGCGTGCTATTTTGAAATGTCCGTTGATGTCGCTGGCCACTGCCACGCCATGGCCGCGGTAGATGCAGCTGGCAAAGGGTATCGTGTCGCCCGTCTGTGCGTCGATGATGTGGCCCGTCAGTGTCTGTGCGTCAATGGCCGCAGAAAAAGCCAAGAGCAGCAGAATCAAGTATTTTCTCATATTTTTATTTCGTCCAGATTTGTGATGATTCAATCTTACCATGGGAGCTGGCGTTCTCCTCCCTCTGGCGCCTTCCCGCTGTTACACGGTGAAAGCCTTGCACATCGTCTCGTGACGAAAGTGCATATAGTAGTAAAGGGCTGCCAGGACCGTAATCTCAAACAACGGGTAAATCCACGGCAAATTGATGAGGCAGGCTATATACATCACCGTGGCACGCGTGTTGTGGGTCAGTGCGTTGGTCATCCACATCAGGGGCAGGCTCTTCCGCCGGAAATCGTCGCGCAGCGACTGCGGCATATCGGCAGCACTGGGATACTTTGCTTTCACCTGGCGGAAGAACTGCTGGAACTGAGGCGTGGCCTGCTCCTGCTTCTTGCACCAGCCGGAGTAGAAATAATGGAATACATACTCCCAGAAGTGGCCTTTGTCGGCAATGAGCAGCGGCCCGACGCGGTGCTTGGGTATGGCGTCGATGATGCGCCGCTCAGCCTCGTAGCTGGCCAGCTCGCTGCCCTCTTCGCCTTTAATGAAATAGAGGTGTATCTGGCGGTAATAGTCGGCCAGCTGGCACTGATGGGCATGCCAGTAGAATCCGGCGAAAGCGCAGAGCAGGAAGCCCCAGATGCCCCAATGCACCTCAGTGCCGGGTATGTTCTGATTCCACAGGCGGAGGGCAATGGCCAGATAGCAGAAGAAGAACCACACATCGCTGGCAAAACCGTCGAGCATGCGGCCTATGAGGGTCTTATGGTTGGTCAGGCGAGCCATCTGCCCGTCGGTAGAGTCGCAGAAGTTGGCCAGCATGAGCAGCACCACGCCACCAACGTTCCACCACAGCTCGGTGTGATAGAAGCAGAAACCTGCGGCAGCTCCAAGGAACATGCTCAGGATGGTAACGAAATTGGGCGTCACGCCAAGCTTTATCCACATCAGGGCAAAAGCCAAGCCTATAGGACGGGTGAAGTAGACGTCGAACGTTTCTTCCGTATCGTTCGACTTGAATGATTCTTGCAACAGTTGTTTAAAATTCTTATCCATATCAACTCTGTTCACAAAACACTATTTGCCATGCCTTGCCGGCTGCCTTTGCACGCCAGCTCCTTTTCAGCACACAGTTTTTTTGAGTGTGCAAAGTTAATCATTTTATATGATATCGCGGCCTTTTTATGCTCATATTTGATTTTTTTTAAAATAATACAATCTCTTTGGCAACTAAATTAGGGGTTTGTTTGCTTGTCACGGAAAAAAGTCGTAACTTTGCGCGCGCTTTCTACAGAGCGACTTGAATCAATATGAAGCAGACAGACAAAAACATCATCATGATTACCGCTGGCGGCGTGGGTGAGCGGTTCGGCGCCAGCGTGCCCAAACAGTATGTGGAGCTCAATGGCCGCAAGGTCATTTCATACGTCGTTGACGCCTGCAAGCAGAGCAAGCTGGCCGATGCCATCGTCATAGTGGCCCACCCTAAATATCACAGCGAACTCAAGGAGGAATACGGGGTTGACATGGCCGAAAGCGGTGCAACGCTGAACTGCACCAAACGCAATGGGCTTGACTATATTCGCGCCCACAGCGCCTGCGAGCGTCTTGTCGTCATCGATGCCGTCAGGCCTGCCGTCGAGCCTCACGTCATCGACCGCTTCTTCGCGCTGCTCAGCGAATATGATGCTGTGGCATGCGCGCGGAAAATTACCGACAGCCTCGGCCGCTACGGGCAATGGATTGTCAACCGCGAAGAGTATTACACCCTGTCGACGCCCGAAGCCTTCCGCTTCACTCTCTTCGACAAGCACTTCCGGGCCGAGTCGCCCTATACGGAGTCCATACAACAGCTGCCTGAGACATCGCGCGTATACCTTGATTTCAACGTCCCTTACTACGACAAGCTCACCTACCCCGAGGATATGGAAAAAATTCAGGCCGTGCTCAGCAGGAGAGGATGAGACCCGCTGGCTGTTCTGCACAGCCCGTCAGCACAACCATCTCTGCCGTTTTAAAGACTCCGACGGCAATGATTTGCAGAAGACCACGGCTACACCGAAATCGATTTTGGCCAAAATCAATCAGATAATGGCCAAAATCGATTTAATTTTAGCCATTATTTCTATGTGGCTCAGCAAGAAAAACAGCTTTTTATTTGGTGTTTTGCGCTTTTAATCGTACCTTTGCATCCCGAAATCTATTCAATTCAATGAACCAAGAGTTTGAACTTATCGCCAAAACCTTCATGGGGCTGGAGCCCGTTTTGGCAAAAGAGTTGACCCAGCTGGGGGCCAACAACGTGCAAATTGGTAGACGAATGGTGTCGTTTACGGGTGATAAAGAGATGATGTATCGCGCAAATTTTCAATTGCATACAGCCATCAAGATTCTAAAACCCATCAGCCACTTCAAGGCTCAGAGTGCCGACGACGTCTACAACGAGATTAAGAAGATAGACTGGAGCAAGTATCTGGACAACGAGCACACGTTTGCCGTCGACGCCGTGGTGTTCAGCGAGGAATTCCGACACTCTAAGTTTGTAAGTTATAAGGTGAAAGACGCTATCGTTGACCAATTCCGTGAACTGACGGGACAGCGGCCGAACATCTCGGTCAGCAACCCCGACATCAGGCTCCACATACATATAGCCGAGGATGACTGCACCCTGTGTCTCGACTCCAGCGGAGAGTCACTCCACCGCCGGGGCTACCGCCAGGAGAGCGTGGAGGCACCGCTCAACGAGGTGCTGGCTGCTGGTATGATCATGATGACGGGATGGCAGGGCGACTGCGACTTCATCGACCCCATGTGCGGCAGCGGCACGCTGCTCGTCGAGGCGGCGCTCATTGCACGCAACATGGCTCCGGGGCTGTTCCGAAAGGAGTATGCCTTCGAGAAATGGCCCGACTTCGACGCCGAGCTCTTCGACCACATCTACAATGACGACTCGCAGGAGCGTGAGTTCAATCACCACATCTACGGATATGACATCGACATGAAGGCTGTCAACACGGCCCGGATGAACGTTAGGGCAGCCGGTATGACTGCCGACATCACCGTAGAGCAGCAGGACTTCAAAGACTTCGTGCAGCCCACACAGAAGTCTGTCATGGTCACCAACCCGCCTTATGGCGAGCGCATCTCTACGCCCGACCTGCTGGGCACCTATCGCATGATAGGCGAACGGCTGAAGCACCAATTCCTGAACAACGATGCATGGATTCTCTCTTACCGCGAGGAATGCTTCGACCAGATAGGTCTGAAGCCCTCGATAAAAATCCCTGTATTCAACGGCAGCCTGGAGTGTGAGTTCCGCAAGTATCAGATTTTCGACGGCAAGATGAAAGTGTTCCGGCAGGAAGGCGGCATCGTGAAGACCGATGAGGAGAAGCAGCAGATGGCCGAGAGACACCGTTTCAAGAAGAACCGTGAGTTCAAGCAGCGACTTGACGAGCAGGAGGAGAACGAGGAGGCCGATATTCGCTCGTTTACCTTCCACCGCCACGACTTCGCCACGACTTCGCGGCGCGGGGATGGCGGAAGACGCAAGGATTTCGGCACCGACCACTTCGAGAAACGCCGCGAGCGCTTTGAGCGCAAAGGCGACCGCTACGACAGGGACGACCGCCGGGGGGGCAAGCCTGCATTTAAGAAGAACGAGAACCGCGGAGGACACGAGCGCTTCGACCGCAGCGGTGGTGGCAAGAAATCATTTAAACGTAACCATAACCATGAAGACTAAGTTTCTGCTTTTGGCGGCTTTAGCCATGTTTTTCGCCATGCCTATAAATGCACAGAAAAAGCTTTTCACTCTTGAAGACCTCAACTTCGGCGGCACCAACTACCACAACATGCGGCCGAAGTCGATGTACCTGACGTGGTGGGGCGACCAGCTGATGTTTCTCGATGCTGAGGAAGGCGGTACTATCGACAAGAAAGGTGTGAAGAAGCCTTTATTCAATATCAATGACTTGGGTGATGAATGGCACTCAGCCATGAATGCGCAGTATCCTTACGCTCAGCAGCCCTGGGTGCTGCTGAGCAACGACAAGGAACGCATGCTCTACGACTTCAAGCGCAAGCAGGTTGTGTGGCGGCAGGAAATCAAGGCAGGCGAATCGAACCAGAAATGGAACAAGACCACGCGTGCACTGGCTTTCACACGCGACAACCAGCTCTTCGTGCGCGATGCCGAAGGCCGCGAAACACAGCTCACCACCGACGGCTCGCGGCAGATTGTCTACGGCGAGGCCGTACACCGCAATGAGTTCGGCATCATGGAGGGACTTTTCTGGAGCCCCGACGGACTGCGTCTGGCCTTCTACCGCATGGACCAGACCGAGGTGAGCGACTATCCGCAGGTGAACATCGACCCGCGCGTGGCCGAGGAAGAGCCCGACAAATATCCGATGGCAGGCATGACGAGCCACAAGGTGACTGTCGGCGTCTACGACATGCAGAGCGGCAAGACCATCTATCTGCAGGCCGGCGACCCCTCCGACCGCTACTTCACCAACATCGCATGGAGCCCCGACTCGAAGACCGTCTACATGTTTGAGCTGAACCGCGACCAAAATGACTGTCGTCTGGTCAGCTACAATGCTGCCGACGGGCAGCGCATCAGCGAACTCTATCGCGAGACGAGCACTAAATACGTAGAGCCGCAGAACCCCATCGTATTCCTGCCTTGGGACGACACGAAGTTCATCATGCAGAGCCAAAAGGATGGCTACAACCACTTATACCTTTTTAATAATAAAGGAGAGGAACTTAAACAGCTGACCAGCGGCTCATGGGTAGTGATGGACGTGCTCGGCTTCAATGAGAAACAGCAGAGCATCGTCATCGCTTCGAACGAGTGCCACCCCTTGCAGCGCAACCTTTTCAGCGTCAGCGTGAAGACCGGCAAGCGCACAAGACTCGACAACGGCCAGGGCGTGCACCGCGGCATACTCTCGGCTACGGGCCAGAAGCTCTACGACAAGTTCAGCACACCCACCACGCCTAACATCATCGACATGGTGACTCTGGGCAATAAACCCACGACGCAGACTCTGCTCACCGCTCCCGACCCCTGGGCCGACTATGTTCAGCCTATCTTTGAGAACGGCTCCATCAAGGCTGCCGACGGCGTGACTGACCTTTACTGGCGCATGGTAAAGCCCGCCGATTTCGATCCCACAAAGAAATACCCCACGGTGGTCTACGTCTATGGCGGCCCTCACGCCCATAATGTGGAAGCCTCATGGCACTGGTACAGCCGCTCATGGGAGACCTACATGGCACAGAAGGGCTATATCTGCTTCATCCTTGACAACCGAGGAAGTGAGAACCGCGGCCGCGACTTTGAGCAGGCTACCTTCCGCCAGTTGGGACAGGTGGAGATGCAGGATCAGATGCGTGGCGTGGAGTTCTTGCGCTCGCTGCCCTATGTAGACATGGAGCGCTTGGGCGTGCACGGCTGGTCGTTCGGCGGTTTTATGACCATCTCACTGATGACCAACTATCCCGATGTGTTCAAGGTGGGTGTGGCCGGCGGTCCGGTAATAGACTGGAAATGGTATGAGGTGATGTATGGCGAACGCTATATGGACACGCCAGAAAGCAATCCTGAAGGATATGCCAAGACAAGCCTGATAAGCAAGGCGAAGGATCTGAAGGGCAAGCTGCAAATAATCATCGGCTACAACGACCCGACTTGCGTGCCGCAACACACGCTGTCGTTCATCAAGGCCTGTGTGGAGGCCGGCACCCAACCAGACCTCTTCGTCTACCCCGGCGAGGGTCACAACATGATGGGGCATGCCAGTGTGCACTTGCATGAACGCATCACGCAATATTTCGAAGACTACCTGAAGTAATACAGACTGTATTTTCGCAAGACAGGAAAAAAGGCTTGCCACGTCGTTATTTTGCCTGACGTGGGCAAGCCTTTTCATTTTCATTTATCGACTGGCTTTTCGGCTGCAGCCCGTATATTGCGCATCAGTCCTTCATATTTTGCGCGCTTTACAGCCGTTCCTTTAAACAGACGACGATATTCGTCGACAGTCAGCTGCTCCCAGTCACTGCGTCTCATGGCAAGCAGCGCCTCCGACGGCTGAAAAGCCTTTTCTTTAGAAAGCAAGGGATTGCTGTTCCAAGGACATACCTGCTGACAGCGGTCGCACCCGTAGATGCAGTCGCCAAGCTTATCGGCTGCCATGGGGTCGAGCGGTCCGCGGTTCTCTATTGTCTGGTAAGAGAGACAACGCTCTGAGTTGAAAAAATCGGAGGCGAGCGCTCCCGTAGGACAGTGGTCGATGCAGCGTCTGCAACGTCCGCAATGCTGGCTGAGAGGTGCATCGTAATGGTCAGAAAGTGCCGTGGTGACGATTTCTCCAAGAAAGAACATCGAACCGCCACCGGGAATGATAAGCTGGCGATTACGTCCGATGAAGCCGATGCCAGCCTTCGCCGCCCAGTAGCGCTCAAGGATGGGCACTGTGTCAACGCAGAGCTTAAGGTCGTCGGTTGTATCAGTCAGCAAGGTTGCCAACTGGCGCAAACGCTGCTTTATCACGCCGTGGTAGTCAAGGCCCAGCGCATAGGCAGCAATCTGATACTCGCCGTCAGGCAATCGGCAGGCCGGTGCATAGCTCATGGCCACCACAACAATGCTGCGCGCCCCAGGCAAAAGCAAGGTTGGGTCCAGACGTTTATCTACATGGTCGGCAAGATACTGCATGTCGGCATGCCCACCGGCCGCCATCCACTGCCTATAGTACATGGCCGTGTCGGCATCAACAGGCTCCGCCTTTGCAATGCCACATGCAAAAAAGCCGAGACGAATGGCCTCGGCTTTCAATCTGCTACTGGAAAATGCGGAATTCATAACCTTCGGATTTCAACCATTCAATACTGGCCGGCAATGCATAGCGCAACTTGTCGATAGACTTCAGTGAGTCGTGGAAGGTGATAATAGATCCTGGTCGGGTGTAGCGTTTCACATTGCGCAACACATCCTCACCCGTCATCCATTTCGAATAGTCACGAGTAACAACGTCCCACATCACTATTTTATATTTTCTGCTGAGCCATGCATACTGGTCGAGCCTCATCCATCCGTGCGGCGGGCGCACATAATGGCTGTGTATGTAGGCGTTGGCCTTCTCCACGTTGTAGCTATAGTCGTGCAGCGAATGGCGGAAGCCACTGATGTGGTTATGCGTGTGGTTGCCCACCTGATGCCCTTCAGCCCGTATCCGCTGGTAAAGGTCTGGATACTTCCTGACATTATCGCCCACCATGAAGAAAGTGGCCTTGACGCCGTAATGCGCCAGTGTGTCGAGGATAAACGGAGTTGCCTCAGGTATGGGGCCGTCGTCAAACGTGAGATATACCGCACGTTGTCGACGGTCCATTCGCCAATAGGCCCTGGGATAGAGCCAGCGCAGGTAGATGGCTGGTTGTTCTATTATCATCCGCAGGCAGTCAGTTTAATATCCAAGAGTGCCGCCCTTGCTCATATACCGCTGAATGAGTGCATGCTCTTCAGCCAAGTATTTCTGCTGCAGCTCGGGGTCGATGCTTTCAAGAAGCTCAACCAAGGCATTCAGCACATAGAGGTGCACACGGCAGCTCTGTTCCGAATTCTTGAAAGAACGTGTGTCAAGCGAGGTGTAATAGTTAAGATACTGCGACGACTTCTTCCACAGGTCGTCAACCACCTCCATAGCTTTTTCTTTCTTTCCCAACACATGATATACACGTGCCATCTCAACAGAGTTGCATTGGAAATCGTGAGGCACATTGTAAGTAGGAATCTCTTTCTCGCACCGCTCCAGCACGGCAGCAGCCTTGTCATTCTTGCCTTCGAGCACCAGCTGGGTGGCAAGTTTCACCAGCAGACGTCGATGGGTGAAGCACATACGCATGACGGTCTCGTCGAGGTAGATGCCTTTAGCATTGATACCGCCGAACTTGAAGCGATTCATCACGTTGTCGTAGGTCTTCTCTGTGTCGAAGTCGGTCATGCCACTGACAGGGCGCCCATCAATATTGGTAGTGAAGGGCGTGATACGGTTGGCCAGACCTTCCTGCACGAAGTTGTCGCCCAGGTTCATATAGTTTTCCTGCCCAACGGTGTAAGCCACATAGATAGGACGCTCCCAGTTCGACTCGGCAATCAGTTCGAGCATCATCAGTTTGCTCTTGTCGAGATAGTTGAGGCCCTTGAGCGAGATGACCATGCGGTCGGGTATAGAGTCGCTCTGCATCATCATGCCGCTACGGCGCACAGCCTCCTTGTCGATGGTCATATAGACGGTATCGGTAGGTATGACTTGCAGCTCCTTGTTCTTTGAGCGCACCCAGTACTTCAGAATGTTCTTCAGCTCAAACGGCTCGTCGCCGAACTGCTGGCGCGCCTCGTCCGGGCGCTCCTGATAATACTTTATCACCTCGCCCTTGAGCCTTGGCTCTACCTGCACCGTCTCGTTGGTGCCAGAGCAGTATTCCAGTCGGCTCCACGTGATGGGCAGTCCCGGCGAGTCGTAAGCCGGACGGCGCATCTGGTCGATATACCAGTCGGTCTGCAGATACGAAAGGTTGCACACACGTGTATCCGTGCGCACGCCTTCCACATCCATATTATACCAAAGCGGGAAGGTATCGTTGTCGCCATTAGTGAAAATAATGGGGTTGCCCTCCTGCTGCATCGACATCAGGTAGTTCTGGCCGAAGTCACGACAGGTGAAGCGACCGCTGCGGTCGTGGTCGTCCCACGTCTGTGAAGCCATCTGCACAGGCACCAGCAGACATATTGCCGAGGCCAGCGCTGCCACAGCCAGGGCGCCACGCTTGAAGTTCTTTGTGAGCAGCGAGATGATGGCTGCCACACCCATGCCGCACCAGATGGCGTAGGCATAGAACGAACCTGCATAGGCATAGTCGCGCTCGCGGGGCTGCTCAGGCGTCTGGTTCAGATAGAGCACGATGGCCAGACCCGTCATGAAGAAGAGGAAGAATACCACCCAGAACTGTTTGATACCTTTCTGCGAACGCATCAGCGACTGCCAGAAGATGCCGATAAGTCCCAGGATGAGCGGCAGGCAATAGAACACGTTGTGACCTTTGTTCTGCTTCAGCTCGTCAGGCAGCAGCGACTGGTCGCCCAGACGGGCGTTGTCGATGAAAGGTATGCCGGTAATCCAGTTGCCCTTCTCCAGTTCGCCATTTCCCTGCAGGCCGTTCTGGCGCCCAGCAAAGTTCCACATGAAATAGCGCCAGTACATGAAGTTACACTGGTAGCTGAGGAAGAAGCGCAGGTTCTCACCCTGCGTAGGTATGGTGACCGTCTCGCCCTGACGGTAGTTCGACGGGCGCTGATTGCCCGTGATGCCTCCCAGCCAGCTCTCGTAGTCGCGCACATGGCGCGGATCAGGACTGTACATGCGCGGGAAGAGCATATTCTGCGCATAGCGGGCCTTATCTTTAGTTGACACGATGAAGTAGCGGTCGGGCTCATCGGGCGATGCCTTCTCGCGACGCTGGTAGATAGGAGCGCCCTCATCCATGACGATGCGGCCCTCATTGTTGACCAGATACTCTGAGGAGTAAGCCTGGCCCCAAATCAGTGGGCGGTAGCCATACTGGTCGCGGCTCAGATAGTTGCCCAAAGTAAAGATATCCTCAGGCGAATTCTGGTCCATAGGTGTGTTGGCAGCCGAGCGGATGACGATGACGGCATACGTTGAGTAACCAATCATGAGCATCAGCATGCAGAGCAGTGCAGTATTCTTCAGGCGCGGAGAAACCAGCGGCTGCTGTTTGTTCTTGCGGAAGAGAATCCAGCCCACCACGGCAAGCACCAGTATCCCGATGACCACGGCCCAGAAGCCATAGCCATAGAAAGGCACGCCCAGCAGGGCGAAGGCCAGCAAGAAGGCTATATTCTGCCGCTTCAAGTTGAGGTCGGTGGCGTTCTGCGTTTCATAGATAGCCCACAGCACGGCAGCCACGAGAAGCACGATATAGACGTAGAGTCCCGTGTTGAACGACATGCCAAACACATTGACGAACAACAGTTCGAACCAACCTCCCACGGTGATGATGCCGGGCACCACGCCATAGAGCACTGCGGCCAAGATGACAAACGACACGAAGAGCGCCACGAGCGACCCCTTCAGGTTGGCCTGCGGGAAGCGCTTGTAGTACCATACAAGCACGATGGCCGGCAGACAGAGCAGGTTGAGCAGGTGAACGCCGATGCTGAGTCCCGTCATATACATGATGAGCACCAGCCAGCGGTCGCTGTGCGGCTGGTCGGCCTGGTCCTCCCACTTGAGAATCAGCCAGAACACCACGGCAGTGAAGGCCGACGAGTAGGCATAGACTTCGCCCTCGACAGCCGAGAACCAGAACGTGTCGCTAAACGTATAGATGAGTGCTCCCACCAGACCTGAGGCCTCGATGGCCACCATCTTGGCCAGACTGAGCTCTTCCCAGCGGTCGATGAGCAGGCGCCGCACCAGATGGGTGATGGTCCAGAAAAGGAACAAGATACACGTGGCCGACAGCAGGGCGCTCATCATGTTCACCATGCGGGCCACCTGCGTCGGATCGCTGGCAAACTGCGAGAACAGATTTGCTGTCAACATGAAGAAAGGCGCACCAGGCGGATGGCCAATCTGCAGTTTGTAACCCGTGTCAATAAACTCAGGACAGTCCCAAAACGAGGCTGTCGGCTCAATGGTGGAACAGTACACGAAGGCTGCAATCAGAAATGTCAACCAGCCCACGATGTTGTCCACAAGACGGAATTGTTTCATCTCTTTTTTCCCCCAGTGGCGGGGAATCGGGGGCAGAACAGACGTATCCGCCCTTTTTTAGGGTTATTGTTCATATGACAGGTCTGCGTCTGTTCAGACCCCACCCCATACACAAGGGGCTAATGCGACTGCAAAGGTAATAAAAAGTTGCCACATACACCGCGTCGGAGTCCACTTATTTGTACATCCTTAATGTTTTTTAAATCACCAGCCCTGCTCCATAGAGCAGCACCAGGTAGCGCAGGAACTTGCCCAAAGTGATGCTGAGCAGCGTGATGAGGGGGTTGGCACGCATGAGTCCCAGCACGATGGTGATGGCAGAGCCCAGCACTGGCAGAAAAGCGAAGAAGCCCATCCAGGCCCCTCTGTTGGCCATGAATCGCTCGGCGCGCTGCAGACTCTCGGGCTTGACGTACAGATAGTGCTCAATCCACTCCATGCGCCCCATGCGCCCCACACAATAGTTAAGCACCGAGCCCAACACATTGCCTGCCGTACCATATACCACCAGCTGCCAGGTGTCGAGCCCCGTAGCCATCAAGGCCAGCATGACGGCCTCGCTGCTAAAGGGGAAGAAACTGCCGGCGAGGAAAGCCGCGGCCATCATGCCCCAATAGCCAAAGTGAATGAGCAGGTCTGTCATATTGCAACTGAAGGCCCCAGCAGGTTGAGTGCCGCGATGCCTATGGCCACCGCAATGGCCAACACGAAGCAGACATTTGTGAGTCTTGACGATGTGTGGGTAAAGAAATGGGCTACGAGCGGACTGGCAAACACCAGCAGCAGGCGCATGAGCGTGGCAAAATGCTGAGGCTGCACCACGAGCAGCAGGCCGCACAGCAGCGACATGGTGCTGAAGAAGCCGTAGAGCAGCCGGATGCGTATCTTGTCTTCATAGCTGCGCGACCAGAAATGCACCATGCCCACCACGCACAGCAGCATGGTGAAGGCAAACACAGCCACCTGCCCCACGCTGATACCCGCATAGCTGAACGGCTGCGCGAAGGTGACAAGCCGCCGGGCATGGGCCGTCCACAGCGTGAAGTCGCCCTCAAGCACGAGCCAGGGCAGCATGAGCCAATAGGGTGTGGCCACACCGAGCACCGAGGCGGCCCACGTGCGCCAGCTGAGCGACTGCAGCTGGGTGGCCATGAGCACCCATAGCACCGGTATCAAGAAGAAGGTTTGCACGAAGGTGCATGAGGCCAGTCCTACGAAGAGGAAGGAGTAGAAAGTACGCCCCACCGACCGTTTGTCCTGATAGGTGGTGAAAAGGATAAGCGCAGCCGCCACAAACGACAGCTGCGTGAGCACCGGAGGGATAGGTCCCACCAGGAAGCCCGCCGACACCGAGAGCATGACGAATGTGCTGGTGACCATACGACTGCGCACGCGCAGCAGGGCGTTGGCATTACTCATCTCAACCATCATATAGGCCGACATGGCAAAGCACAGCAGCGACGCCCATTCCTCCAGGGAGGTTAGATGCCCCAGCAGGCTGATGGCCGCCGACGCGATGCCGACCACGGCCACAGAGGGCAGCAGCCACCCGCTCTCAGCTATTCTATTCTGCAGTCGCTTCACAGGTCGGCGCCGATGTCACGGCGGAAATACTTATCGGTGAACTCTATCTTCTGGGCCTCAGCAAACGACTTGGCCAGGGCCTCGGCCTTGTCTGTTCCGTACGACGAGACTGCGATGACGCGACCGCCCGAAGTGACCACCTGCCCATCGACAAGCTTCGTACCGGCATGGAAGACGATGCTGCCCTCCACACGGTCGATGCCGCTGATGGGATAGCCTTTCTGATAGCTCTGCGGATAGCCGCCGCTGACAAGCATCACGCAGACAGCCGCGCGCTCGTCGAATTCCACGTGACGACGGTCGAGATCGCCCTGTGCCACACCCTCGAAGAGGTCCACCAGGTCGCTCTTCAGGCGCAGCATCACGGTCTCTGTCTCGGGGTCGCCCATACGGCAGTTGTATTCTATCACCATGGGATTGCCGCCCACGTTGATAAGCCCGAAGAAGATGAAGCCTTTATAGTCGATGTGCTCCTCTTTCAGGCCAAGCACGGTGGGGCGCACGATGCGGTCTTCCACCTTCTGCATCCATTCTTTCGTAGCGAAAGGCACTGGCGACACCGACCCCATGCCGCCGGTGTTGAGCCCCGTGTCGCCCTCGCCGATGCGCTTATAATCTTTGGCTTCGGGCAGCAGCTGATAGTGCTCGCCGTCGGTAAGCACGAAGACCGAGCACTCGATGCCGCTGAGATACTCCTCGACGACCACGCGGCTCGAGGCATTGCCGAACATACCGCCCAGCATTTCCTGCAACTCTTTCTGGGCCTCTTCCAGCGTCGGAAGTATGAGCACGCCCTTGCCGGCGCAGAGGCCGTCGGCCTTCAGCACGTATGGCGGCTGCAGCGTCTCGAGGAACGCCAGCCCCTCAGCCAGATGGTCGCCGTCGAACGTCTGGTAGCGGGCTGTGGGTATGCCATGGCGCTGCATGAAAGCCTTGGCAAAATCTTTCGACCCTTCGAGCACAGCACCCGCCTTCGACGGGCCGATGACAGCCACATGACTGGTGCGGGCATCGGCTTTCAGCTCGTCGCTGATACCTTTCACCAGCGGGTCTTCAGGTCCCACCACTACCATGTCAATGTTTTCTCTGGCCACGAAGTCCTTCACCGCCTCAAAGTCGGCAGCACTGAGCGCCACATTCTCGCCCACTTCGGCCGTGCCGGGATTGCCCGGCGCCACAAAAAGTTCCTCAACTCGCTCACTCTGAGCTATCTTCCATGCCAGGGCGTGCTCACGGCCGCCGCTGCCCAAGAGTAATATTCTTTTCATTTCACCCATGCTTCTGACTTAAAGAAAAAAAATCGGCGCAAAGTTAAGAATTTATTTCGGTATGACAAAAGAAAATGATGGGTTTTTCTTGGCTATACGGAAAAAGATATGTATCTTTGTGCACGAAAACAAACTAACATAGCGCATGATGAAGAATACGTTCTATTCCGCACTGCTGAGCCTGACGGCTCTCTTTGCCTGCCAGTCGGTCCTGGCTCAAGATTTCAGCACCACAGTGTTCGACGGTCCCGACAAGCCCGTCATCACGTCGGCTCCCTCTCACCGCATCCCGGCCTTGGCGCAGACCAGCGACGGCGCCCTGCTCGGCGTGGCTGACTACCGCTACGGCTTGAGCGACGTGGGCGTGGGCTCCAACCCCAGCCGCATTGAGCTCTGGTATAAGCGCAGCAGCGACATGGGCCTGACGTGGACGGACCACCAGGTGGTGAGTAAGCGCAGCTCGAGCCGCACCAACTGGAAATACGCTATGGGCGACGCCTCGCTCGTGGCCGACCGCGAAAGCGGCGAGGTGCTGCTGATGTGTGCCGCCGGCTGTGTGAGCAACGGCGCCTCTACGGCTGCCAATCCCATCAAGATAGGCTGTTTCCGCAGTCAGGACAACGGTCAGACGTGGGACGACGGCGAGGAGCTGACCAATCAGATATACGGTCTCTTCGGCGGCGACGCCACAGCCATTTTCATCACCTCAGGACGCCTCTGCCAGAGCCGCTACATCAAGGTGGGCTCACACTATCGCATCTATGCTGCCTTCCCCGTGCGCACTGCCTCGAGAGGCAACTCCACGGGGGTCATCTACAGCGACGACTTCGGCCGTGAGTGGCACTTGCTGGGCATGGACGAAGCGTTTCCTGAAGGCACCGTCTACGAGGAGGGCAAGGTAGAGGAGATGCCCGACGGGAGCGTAGCACTCATGGTGCGCGACGACAATGGTACCAAGGGCACTGATTATGCCGAGAAGAACTTTAACGTGTTCCACTATACCGATGTGGAGAAAGGCGAGGGTGTGTGGAGCACGGCCCTGTCGGGTATCACCGGTATGGCCAACGCCTGCAACAGTGCCTTTATTCTGGTGCCAGCACGCCGCACGGCCGACGGAAAAAATGTCTACGTGATGCTGACCACCGTGCCTTTCCACACGAAATGCATACGCGATGTGGAGAACAACTACGGGCGCAAGGGCGTAGGATTCTACTATAAAGAGGTGACGTCGCCTGCCGACTACGACTCGGGCGCCTCGCTGGCAGCGTCATGGCAGCAGGGCTACCAGGTGACACAGCTTTGCTCGGCTTATGCCGACATGCAGCTGCTCACCGACGGACATGTGGGGCTCTTCCTGGAAGACAACGGCCGACAAGGCACCGGAACCGACGGCAACAAAGAAACAGAGGCCTACGACATCGTCTACTACCACCTGTCGCTGTCTACCATCACCGGCGGACGCTATGAAGCAGACCTCAGCTACGACGGCCACGACGACTATCTGGGCATTGCAGTCCCTTTTAACCTGACGGCCCGCCCCATGCACATGTTCGACGTGCAGGGACGGGCCGTCAGCCCTGAAGTGCCGACGGGAATCGTTGTCGGCAATGGTAAGAAATTCTTTACCGGGCGCTACCCTGGCGCCGGTGGTGTGTCTACACCGTAATCTCTGCCGACCCGTAACAGCGGTGGCTGGCGGCATCGTAGACGACACAGAACTGTCCGGGAGCCACACCATGAATCTTGTCGGCCGAATGCACCATGAAAGCCCCCTCGCCCATTGGTTCGAGCGTGGCTTTGTGGTATTCGGGGGTGTGGCGTATCTTGAACGTCACTTCGCGGCCGGGCATCAGGCCGTTGATGGAATGGAATCCGCAGATGGGGAACTGCTGTTTGTAAGCCGCCTCGGGGTCGTAGCCATGACTGACGTAGAGCACATTCTGCCCTACGTCTTTTTTTACGATGAACCACGGTCCACCCCCCAGTCCGAGGCCCTTGCGCTGTCCGATGGTGTAGAACCAGTGGCCGCGGTGGCGCCCTATCAGCCGGCCTGTCTCCAGTTCGACGACGTCGCCCGGCTGCTCGCCAAGAAAGCGCCGCACGTATTCCGTATAGTCTATCTTCCCTAAGAAGCATATGCCCTGCGAGTCTTTACGCCGGGCGCTCGCCAAGTGCTCACGCTCGGCAATTTGGCGCACCTCGTCTTTCACGTAGTGGCCAATGGGGAAAATGGCTTTCTCCAACTGCCATCCGCTGATCTGAGCCAGGAAGTCGGTCTGGTCCTTCACCGGGTCGGGGCTCGTCGTCAGCCACTTCCGCCCTTTCTCATCGCGCTCCGTCTGAGCATAGTGGCCCGTGGCTATGAAGTCGTAGTCGTGGCCGCGCTTCTCATGGAAGGCGCCGAACTTGATGAGCCGGTTGCACATCACGTCGGGGTTGGGCGTCAGTCCCGCGCGAACCTTATCCATAGTATAGGCCGTCACCTGATCCCAGTATTCACGGTGGCAGTCTACCACCTCCAGCCGGCAACCATACTTATGGGCCACGGCCGTAGCCATCTCCAAATCCTCTTCCATCGAGCAGTCCCACTCGTCATTGTCGTTGCTCCCTATCTTTATATAGAAGCAGTCGGGCGTCAGTCCGTGGGCAGCCAGCTCGCTGACCACCACGGCACTGTCGACGCCACCCGAGAGCAGCACCGCGATGCGTTTGTCCTTCAGTTCTTCGTAATTCATCGGTGCAAAGTTACTACTAATCGTCGACACCGCCAAAGATTTGACCGAAAAAACGGCTGCGGCAGGTCTGCAACAGCCTGCATGAACGCCATCCATACGCATACCTCCGAGAAAAATTTTGGCCGGAATCAATTGGATTTTGGCCGGAATCAATTGGATTTTGGCCGGAATTATATTGATTTTGGCCGGAATTCATTCCAGCATCCAAAGGTTTGGTTTGCAAAAGCAACCTGTTACTCACTCTTCGCCCCACCTTTCCTTATGTCTTTCACGCAATGCTTACCTCCCAAGCATACTGCGATGCTGAGACGTAGCCCCATATTTACTGATAAAAAAAAGTTAAAAAGCAAGGCAAATATTTGGAGAATTCAGAATAAAATGATACTTTTGCGATATCAAAATGATATCAATTCTAATTCATATACTTATGGAAACAAAAGAAAAAGTTTTTGAAGGAAGTGTAATGAACGGCTTTGTGATGCTGTTCGTCAATCTGGCACTCATCGTGCTGAGTATCTTTGGAATCATCTATGGCATTATGATGCTCGACAATGGCATCGACCATGGAGGCTGGCTGCTCACTGGCAGCATCTTGCTGCTCATGGCCACATGCATCGTGTGGGGCGGATTCATGATGTTGGAGCCCAACGAAGCACGCGTGCTGACGTGGTTCGGCAAGTATGCCGGCACGTTCACCCGCACGGGCTACTTCTGGGTGAACCCGTTCTACAGCAAAAAGAAGGTGAGCCTGCGCGCTCGCAACCTGGACGCAGAGCCCATCAAGGTGAACGACAAGGTGGGCAACCCCGTGATGATCGGGCTCGTGCTGGTGTGGAAACTGAAGGATACCTACAAGGCCATGTTCGAGGTCGACTCGCAGACGATGGCCCAGAGCGTGCCCGTGGGCAAGAATGAGGTGAGCGTGGGCTCGTCGACGGTCAATCTGATGAACGCGCTGGAAAACTTCGTGCGCGTGCAGAGCGACGCCGCCCTGCGCCAGGTGGCCGGACAGTATGCCTATGACGACGAGGACAACCGCTCCGACGAACTGACGCTGCGCTCGGGCGGCGAAGAAATTAACGAGCAGCTGGAGCAGAAGCTCGACGAGCGTCTGGCCCTGGCCGGTATCGAGGTGGTCGAGGCCCGCATCAACTATCTGGCCTATGCCCCCGAGATTGCCGCCGTCATGCTGCGCCGCCAGCAGGCCTCGGCCATCATCACGGCCCGTGAGAAGATTGTGGAGGGTGCCGTGAGCATGGTGAAGATGGCGCTCGACAAACTCTCGAACGAACAGATTGTAGAGCTCGACGACGACAAGAAGGCCGCCATGGTGAGCAATCTGCTTGTGGTGCTCTGCGGCGACGACTCCGCCCAACCCGTAATCAACACTGGAACACTCAACCATTAGGATAATGGCAGAAAAAAAGACGAAGAGTTTCATCCTGCGTGTCGACTCCGACACAATGGATGCGATAGAAGCCTGGGCCGCCGACGAGTTCCGCTCCACCAACGGCCAACTGCAGTGGATCATCACCGAGGCACTGCGGAAGGCCCGTCGTCTGCCCAAACAAAAGAAGAAAACGAATGATACTGAAGGAGAAGTTTGAAATCGCACGCCAGCTTTGGCGCAAAAGCGTCGCCGAAGAGCGGGCCGAGCAGACACGGCGCCAACAGATGCACGTCTATCGCACCACCGAAGGCACCGCGTTCGAAGCCGCTTGCGCCCTGATTATCGCAGCCACCTGGGCCATCGAGATGGTGCAGGCCGTACGCGAACCAGCCCTAAACGCTACCAACTTGCTGACTGGTGTCTTTCTGTCTGGCGTCGTCGCCCTTGTGCTCTACAGCGCCTATCATCCGCAGTGGGTGCACGTGGGCGACACGAAGATTGAGAACGCCCGCCAGCTGGCCCTGCTCGTCAGGTCGGCCCGCGTGGCTGCATTAACACTTGCCCTGACCATCTTTGGCACCTCACTCTGTCATCTTGTCGGATGCCAGTTACCAGACTGGTCCAAGTGGATATGGACAGCCATTTTCATTGCCATCGGTATCTACTATAGCATCAGAATCTCTGCCTCCAAATCATAACAGAATACTTGTAGCAGAGCGGCGATAAGTGGCCGCGCCGCTCCCCCTATCTCCTTCCAGCTCGTCTGCGGCGTCGAGAACAACACGTACTACGCTGACGGCCGTGAATAACAATAGGACAGACTATAAGAGCAAGTGCGTTATACTCGCCCTTATAGTCTGTCCTATTGTTATTATACTTTATGTTATCTGTTATGCCCTACATAGTAAGGCACGGTTCTCAATGATTACAGGTTCTTCTTTGGATAGAGGGCGTCCCACCACGAGGGGTCGTCCTTCAGCCAGCGCTGGAACCAGGCCATCTGAGTGGCAATCCACTTCTCTTTCTTCGTGTAGTCGAGGATATGGTGGTTCTCGCCCTTCACCTCAACAAGTGCCACCTCGCGGCCTAAGAGCTTGAGGGCAGTGAACATCTGAAGACTCTCGACAATGGGCACGTTCGTGTCGGCATCGCCATGGAGCAGCAGCAGAGGCGTGTGAATCTTGTCGGCATTGAACAGGGGCGACTGGTCGACATAGAGCTGGCGGTGGCTCCAAGGATAGCTGTTGGCCATCGAGACTTCGCTGTAGTTATAGCCCCAGTAGCCCTGTCCCCAGTAGCTGGTGTGGTTGGCTATGCCGGCGTGACTGACGGCAGCAGCGAAGATGTCGGTGACGGTCTGCAGATACTGCGTCATGAATCCGCCGTAGGAGGCGCCCATGCAGCCAATCTTCTCTTTATTTATATAGGGGTGCTCTTCGCAAATCTTCTTCACGCCCTCGATGATGTCCTCGGCCGGGCCGCGTCCGGCGGTGTTCACATGGCGCGAGGCCCACTCCTGACCAAAGCCCGTGGCGCCGCTTGGCTCCACGATGTAGGCCACGTAGCCCAACGAGTTCCACATCTGCGGTGCGTAGGGCGACTCGAAATAGCGGGAGACGGGCGAGCAGCCGCCATAGTAATAGACAATCATGGGATACTTCTTCGTGGCGTCGAAATCCTTAGGCAGGTAGAGGCGGCCATAGACGGTGTCGCCCTTCGAGTTCACATAGTTCCAATCCTGGCATGTACCAATCTCAGCATCGCCCAGAGCGGTGCGGCCATCGAAGAAGATAGTGGTGCTGAGGGTTGAGCGTTTAGGATTGAATGTCTTCAAGTCAGCCACATAAGCAGAGGCAGGAGCCATCGTGTCGTAGGCCAGATAACAGAGCACGGGAGCATCGGATGCGATGCCAAAACGATAAGCATAGTCGCCCTTGACAGGCAGCTGACGGATGGCACCGGTCTTAGGATTCAACTGATAGACATGCACGTAGTCGCGGTTTTCGGCTGAGAAATAGACCATGCCGTCGGCAGCCGACCACTCCAGATTACTCACCGAGGGGTCGAAGTCTTTCGTCAGCGGGGCGACCTTCTTTGTGGCAATATCGAACAGGAAGAGTTCATTCTCGGTAGCGCTGGGCGTCACATTCTCTGGCAGCTGGCAGCCGATGCGGCCGAAGGCCTCAGGATTGCCGACGAAAACTACCTTCTGCCCGTCGGGTGAGAAGTTGCCGCCATTGAGAAACTCGCCGCCACTGATGATAGTATCGACACGGAAAGTACGGGCATCCATCACATAGAAGTCGCTTACCGTGGTGGGCCGTTTCTCCAGTCGCGAGCGGTTGCTGCTGATAAGCAGGCGCTGACCGTCGCGCGAGATGTCCTGCAGATACTCGCCTTTGTTGCCGAAGGTGATACGCTGAGCGAGCCCTGAGGCCAGATCGTAGCGCACCAGATAGCTGCGCGAACGCCAGCCGGGCTGACGGTCGTCCATCTCGAGCACCTGATAGACCTGCTCGTCCTCCTTCGGACCGTCTTCCTGGCACGTCACGATAAGGTAATCCTCGGTGGGACTGACCACATAGTGTCCCTTCGGCACGTCGGTGGCAAAGCGCGTGCGCTGTCCCGTCTTGGGGTCAACCTTATAAAGCTGGCGGCAGCCGTTGTCCCACTCTTCCTCAATATAGGCCACCGAACGGGGCATCCACTGCACGCTCTTCGGCAACGTCTGCAGCAGCCGCTTTGACTTCACCTCACGCAGTTCATAGCTCCACTGCGAGTTGCCGCCACGCTCTGTGTTCTGGAAGGCCAGCACTACATAGGCGCCGTCTGGCGAAACAGATATGCCGCGCACACGGCGTCCGTCGGTCAGGTCGTGCACCATATAAGGATGCTTCTTGCTCAGTGTCGTGGCCACCGCACGGTCTGCATCGATGCTGACGCAGATGGAGTCGGTGTCGCTGGGCTCAGCCATGTAGCGCAGAGAAATGGTATGGTGCTCGGGAGCAAGTTTAAGTTCGGCCCCTGACTCCTGCCCGTCGACGAACAGTTTGTAGTGCTTCGGCCCCTTCACGTTGATGTTGGCCTTCAGAAAGTTGCTGTTGTTGATGTAGAAGGAGAGCATGCCCACACTCTTCTGTCCTTCCAGTGAGGGAAGCACCTGCCCGGTGAACACACTCGTGGCGGGCGATGTGAGGCTCAGCGCCCCCATCAGCGTTGTCTCGTCGAATTTCTTGCCCTGCACGTCGACGGTGTCCGTGCCAAACGGTGCCGCCACGGCGTAGGGTCCCGCCAGATTAAACTCCGTCACGTCGGTCTTCACTTGGGCCGATGCCGCCACAGCCGCCAGCATCAGCATTCCTGTCAATACATGTCTTTTCATATCGCCAAAATGTTTTTCGTTGTTTTCGCGTGCAAAGTTACGAAAAACTTCTATAAACGCCACATTGTCGGCCAATGAATTTTTATGATTATCCAGCAAAAGACCGTCGCCGCCCAAGCAAATACAGGCTACATACTACTTAAAAAACGTCCTCAGATGATTCATATAGGGCGACAACTGCCTCTGGAAACGGCGCCCCCAGCGGCTGATACCCCACTGACACGATATGATGACGAGACGCCGGCGGGCACGCGAGATGGCCACGTAGAACTTGCGGGCCTCCTCCTGCGCCGCTGCGTCGTTGTCGGCATAGACACTGGGAAACTTGCCGTCTACAGCATCGTAGACGATGACATTGTCGAATTCCAGCCCCTTTGCCTTGTGCACCGTAGATACAAACACACGCTCCTGCATGCTCTGCGACCCACAGAGGTCGGCCTCTTTCAGAGTGGCAAGGTCAGGCATGTAGCGGCGCAGCTGGTCAGCCAGCGAGTCGGCGGGTCGGTGTTCAAACAGGTCTGTTTCAATATATCTTATCAGATAAGACAGCTTGGGCAGGTCGGGCAGGCGGTGAATATCGAGCAGATAGTGGTAGGCGTAGGTCAACTCGCGGGCAATGGCAGGCTCTTCGGTCGGCTCGTAAAGGCGATTACGTGCATGATGATAGAGGTCGGCATATAAATAGCGGAAGCGCTCGATGACCTTGCGATGGCGGCTGACAAACTCCAGTTGCCGCCCCACGACAGAACGCCCCATGTCGTAGCAGCAGATGGCCAGCGAACGGGTGGCCACGACGTCGTCATCGGCCAGGTGCGAGTTCTCGCCTTCCAGATGCAGCTCGTCAAGCAGGTCGCGCAGTTTATAGCTCTTCAGCCGCGGACGCAGCAGGCGTGCCAGCTTCAGCGTGTCGAAAGGCCGGGTCAGACGATGCTCACCGACGTAGGCAGCAGCGCGCCGACGGATATTATTGAGCATAATCTGATAGTCGTAGGTGGCATTATGCCCTAGCAGGGCGCAGCCTTCGGCAAAGTCGAAGAAGCGACAGAAGGCCTCGTCAGGCCCCACATGAGGGTGGCAGGCATACTCGGCGATGAGCGGATTTACTACGTCCCCCAGCATGGGCGGCAGCTCACGGTTGGTCTCGATGAAAAGGTTCAGCCGGTCGGTCACCCTACCCTGCCGTATCTTCACCGCCGCTATCTGCACCACGTCGTCTTCGAAAACATTGAGTCCTGTGGTCTCGGTGTCGAAAATGACGATGTCGCCAGTCTCATAGGCCCTGACGAACTCAGCCACGTAGGTCGACCCGTCGTAGTCGAGAAAGTCAACAGGCGTCACGCCCACCTGCATCATGGCCCTCACCATCTGGCGCGAACTGCTGTTTGAACTGTAGAGCTTCAGGCCGCTGAACAGCTGCGACCATGCAATGAAGTTGTTCTCCATGGCCACCACCTGCAGGTGGGCCAACAGCAGGCGCATGGGAGCCGTGGCAAAGAAGTCGGTGCCCGATATCTTGAAGTGAGGCAGCTGGCCCAGAGCGGCACTCACGTCGTCAGCGTCACTGTTGAAAGCCACCACCACGGCCGTGGTCTCGTCGGGATGCAGCGCCGTGAAATCCTCCACCAGACGGGCCACGCGGTTGGCCTCGTCGATGCTGGTGTCGCTCTCCAGCAGCTGCAGGTCGCCGGGCTGCTGCGGCGTAAGGTCGGTGGTAGAAGGCAGCAGATCGGGACTGATGCCCAGCTGATGCTCGCCGTAGGCATTGAACACATCCAACAGATAGCGCGGCGAGCGGTAGTTACGATAGAAATTGTGCACGTTGGCTGCGCCACAGCGTTCGCGCAGCATAGCCAGCGTGTCGGTCTTTGCGCCCATGAATGAGAAGATGGCCTGCTGCGCATCGCCCAGATAGACCACCGTGGCATCGTCGGCCGTGAAGAGGTCTATGATGACCAACTGCAGCGGGTTGAGGTCTTGCACCTCGTCAATCTGCAACCACCGAATCTTCGCAGCAGGTTGTGACACGGCGGTGTCATAGACCTTGAGCAACAGGTCTTCGAAGTCAAGCAGGTCGTTCTGCAGCTTATACTGCTCATACTGTCGGGCGGCATAGAGCATGTCAAGCTGCTGTCGGGCCTCAGCGCTGAGCAGCACCGCTGGGTCGTCGCGATAGCTGCCGGCATGCTGATAGAGGCTGCTGGCCGCTTCCTGCGTATAGGGCAGACCGAAAGCCAGGCACAGCTCGCGCAGCACAGCAGGCCTCAGTGCGTCACGGTGCACGATGAGGTCGGCTGGATAGTGGTGCACGCACTGGTACATCAGATGCTGCAGGTTGATAATCTGCGAGTAGTGCTGGCGCCATTTCGTGTCGCCCAGCACGCGCAGCTCGTCATCGGCCAAATAGTCGGCCAGTATGCTGATGCTTGTATCGGTGTCGATGATGGCCGTATGCTCGGGCACCACACCTTGCTCGAAGAGGAAACGTGAGCAGAAGCGGTGCACATTACCTATGAAGAGTTCATCAAGTCCGGCCGCCCTATTGCCCAGCCGCTCATAGATGCGGTCGCGCATGCCCCGCGATGCACGGTTGGTGAACGTCAGACAGGCCATGTCGCGCAGTTCAACGCCATGCTCATGAGCCCACACGATGCGCTCGGCCAGCACGGCCGTCTTGCCGCACCCCGGCGGTGCCAGCACCAAGTGGCGCCCGCCCAGAGTCTCTATCACTTCCTGCTGTTCGGTATTAAATTTACGTTGCTCCATGTCAGAAAAACGTTATTTCCTGCAAATTAGTATATTCCCAGTGTTGTAATATCTGCTATTAAGGTTAACTAAAATCCTCCTTAGACCAAACAAGGCTTTATCCTTTCACGTAATTGTGTTAATAATCCCGAAATGATTTGGACGTCTCGGAAAAATGACTTAACTTTGCGTGGTTTTTCCGTCATTAAACAAACAGAAAAAGCGAAACATGAGTAAGGGCAAAGACCTGCTTGCATATATCCGCGAAGGGCACACGATGACGCAACAAGAGAAGCTGCGCCTCATCGTGCAGCTCTCTATTCCCTCTATCCTCGCCCAGATATCGGCCACGGTGATGTTTTTCATCGACGCCTCGATGGTGGGCCACTTAGGGGCGCGCGCCACAGCTGCCATCGGACTGGTGGAGTCGTCGACGTGGCTCCTCGGTGGACTGGCCTCCGCCTGCAACATGGGTTTCTCGGTGCAGGTGGCCCACTTCATCGGCGCCAACGACTTCGAGGGTGCCCGCCGCGTGCTCCGACAGTCGCTGGTGTGTGCCTTCGCATGGAGCGTGGTGCTCATGCTGGGCTGCATCGCCATCCACCAGCAACTGCCCTACTGGCTGGGGGGCTCTGAGGAGATAGCCCGCGATGCTTCACTCTACTTTATGCTCATCGGCGTCTTCGGCATCTTCTTCCAGATGGAAGGTCTGGCAGGCTCGATGCTGAAGTGCTCAGGCAACATGAAGATTCCGTCGGCGCTGAATATCATGATGTGCGTGCTCGACGTTGTCTTCAACTACATCTTCATCTATAAACTCAAGCTGGGTGTCGTGGGAGCCGCCATGGGCACAGGCCTGGCCGAATTGGTCACCGCCGCGCTGATGCTCTACTTCCTGCTATGCCGCAGCGACATGCTGGCATTATATAAGAAAGGTGGAGCAACGGATGGCAGACAAGAAACATGGCGCAGCTTCCGCCCAAAGAGCGACACCATACGCATCGCCTTCAAGATTGGGGCACCGATGGGCTTGCAGCATTTGCTGACGGGCGGTGCCTACATCGTGAGCACCATCATCGTGGCACCGCTGGGCACCATCGCCATTGCTGCCAACTCGCTGGCAGTCACCGTGGAGAGCCTGTGCTACATGCCGGGATATGGCATCGCCGAGGCAGCCACCACGCTGGTAGGCCAGGGCATCGGCGCCGGACAACAGCGGCTGACGCGCTCGTTTGCCTACATGTCAGTAGGACTTGGCATCGGCGTGATGACAGTCATGGGTGTGATGATGTGGGTGTTTGCCCCCGAGCTGATGGGTGTGATGTCGCCCGTGGAGGAGATTATCGCCGAAGGAACGGCCGCCCTGCGCATCGAGGCATGGGCCGAACCGATGTTCGCCGCCTCTATCGTGGCCAACGGTGTGTTCATCGGAGCGGGCGACACGCTGAAGCCGGCCATCATGAGCCTGACGTCGATGTGGGGCGTGCGCCTCACGCTGGCTTGGGTGCTGTCGCAGCGCTATGGACTGAAGGGCGTATGGATGGCCATGGC
The DNA here is from genome assembly GCA_017934525.1 of Prevotella sp. Taxonomy (GTDB): domain Bacteria; phylum Bacteroidota; class Bacteroidia; order Bacteroidales; family Bacteroidaceae; genus Prevotella. The sequence goes on along the minus strand of JAGBJJ010000075.1, from coordinate 23,100 downwards.
CACTGAGCTCACTTTCCGCGGCGTCATATTCCTCATACGCCTGTTTAAGGGCAACTGGAAGAGCGTTAAGTTATAAATGCTGAACCATTCTCGCTTCGCAGCGATGATGGTTTCTTAAATTACAAAACTATGAACTGTAAAAAGCTGCTTACTTTGGCCATGATGATGTTGGCCACGCTGGGCTGCCGGGCCCAGCAGACGAAGGTTTGTCTGGAGACGTCGATGGGCGACATTACCATCGAGCTGTTTGACGACACCCCCATCCACCGCGACAACTTCATCAAACTTGTGGAAGAACACTTCTACGACTCGCTGCTGTTCCATCGCGTCATCAGCGACTTCATGATTCAGGCGGGCGACCCTACGAGCCGCCATGCTGAAGCTGACGCATCGCTGGGCGATGGCGACACCAACTACACGCTGGAGGCGGAGTTCCGCGTACCGCAGCACTACCACCGCCGTGGCGCCGTGGCCATGGCCCGCGAGGGCGACCGCGAGAATCCGGAGCGGCGGTCGAGCGGCTGCCAGTTCTACATCGTCTGGGGACGAACTTTCTCGCCGCTCGGTCTGGAGAAGGTGCAGGAACGGCTCGACACCATGACAGGCGGGCAGACGAAGATTACCGAGGAGATGAGCGAGACATATCGGCTCTATGGCGGCACGCCGCATCTTGACGGCCAATACACCGTATTCGGACAAGTGACGGAGGGACTCGACGTCGTTGACCGCATCCAGCAGGTAGAGACCAACGAGGAAGACCGTCCCCTCAACGACGTTCGCATCCTGCGAGCCACGGTAGTTAAGAATCAATAATGGGTAATAAAGCGAAATGCAGCCTTGGATTCTCTAATCCAGGTCTGCATTCTACATTCCCAATATTAATAACTAAAAACCTTTTGCTTATGTTCCCTAAACTAATCTTTTACCTTTAAAAGAACCATTGTCCCTATTTGACGGTGCAAAGGTACTGCAAAATCTGCTTACTTGTATCAGATTTCTGCGTTTTCTTCATATTTCCCGTATATTATTGACAAATATCAAGCGTAAGAACGACACTTAATAGTTATTGCAGGCCAACGAGCATGAAAAACACCAGGATACCGATGTTTTTCTTGTGCGAACATTTATTATATATGAAGTCTACTGCGGGAGGACTTCGCCAACGATATTGGTCAGACGGACAAACTCGTCGATGCTGAGCTGCTCGGGCCGGCGGGTGAGAAAGTCGGCATGCTGCCGGAAGAGTGGCGCATCAGACGGCAACAGCTGGCGCAGAGACACGCGCAGCATCTTGCGGCGCTGATTGAACGTGGTCTTCACCACGCGGCGGAAGAGCTGCTCATCGCAATCGAGATGGTCAACGCCATTGCGCGTCATGCAGATGACGGCGCTCTGCACCTTGGGCGGCGGGTTGAACACCGAGGGCTCGACGGTGAAAAGATACTCCACGTCGTACCATGCCTGGACGAGCACCGAGAGGATGCCGTAGGTCTTAGAGCCTGGCTGGGCAGCCATGCGCAGGGCCACCTCACGCTGAATCATGCCCGTGCAGCAGGGAATAAGGTCGCGGTTGTCGAGCATCTTGAAGAATATTTGCGACGAGATGTCATAGGGGTAGTTGCCGGTAAGTACAAACTGCTGCCCGTCAAAGAGCTCATGGAGGTCCATGCGCAGAAAGTCGCCCTCAATAATCTGCTCCAATCCCCCTGCCTTTTCCTCAGCACTCGCTCTTCTCTCTCCTTTCACAAACTTCTCCTTCAGATAGGCCACCGACTCGGTGTCGATTTCCACGACGCGGAGCGGGCGGGGCTTCTCGGCCAGAAATTGTGTCATTACACCCATGCCTGGACCCACTTCAAGCACAGGAATATCGGGGCAAACGTCAACTGTGTCGGCTATGCGACGGGCTATCGACAAATCGGTCAAGAAGTGCTGACCGAGGTTCTTCTTTGGTCTTACTTGTTTCATTCGTTTGCAAAGGTACAATATTTAGAGGAGTTAAAGGAGGTAAAGACGTTAAAGGGAGTTAAAGGGCCGTGGTTTTGTTCATAAAAATATGAATTATGAATTACGAATTATGAATTATTTCGTAACTTTGCAATTCAGAATATGGAAACCGCAAAGAAGACCTTGAAGATTCTGCTGCCCCTCGTGCTGGGCGGAGCCATACTCTACTGGATGTATCGCGACTTCAACTTCCAGCAGATGGGCCGCGTGATGATGCACGAGATGGACTGGACATGGATGCTGCTGTCGTTCCCCTTCGGAATCCTGGCCCAGGCTCTGCGCGGCTGGCGCTGGCAGCAGACGCTGGAGCCCGTGGACAAACGGCCCCGCAACAGTGTGGCCGTGAACGCCGTGTTTCTCAGCTATGCCGCCTCGCTGGTGGTGCCGCGCATCGGCGAGTTCACGCGATGCGGAGTGCTGAAGAAGTGGGACGGCCTATCGTTTGCCAAGGCACTGGGCACCGTGGTCACCGAGCGGGCCATCGACTCGCTGCTGGTGCTGCTCATTACGGGACTGACCATCCTCTTCGAAATGAGCACCTTCGGCACGTTTTTCAGGCAGACGGGCATGTCGGTCGACTATATCCTGCACGGCTTCTCGTGGGCAGGCTATCTGGTGTCGGCCGTCTGTCTGGTAGCCATCGCAGTGCTGCTGCACCTGCTGCTGCAGCATCTCTCAATATATAATAAGGTAAAGACAACGCTGAAGGGACTGTGGCAAGGCATCATCTCGCTCCGCCACGTGCGCCACGTGTGGCTCTTCGTGGCCATGACGCTGGGCATCTGGCTCTGCTACTTTCTCCACTACTACCTGACATTCTTCTGTTTCGACTTCACACGCCACTTAGGCCTGGGCTGTGCGCTGGTCACGTTCATCGTCGGCTCCATTGCCGTTATCGTGCCCACGCCCAACGGAGCCGGTCCGTGGCACTTCGCCGTGAAGACGATGCTCATCCTCTACGGCGTGCAGGACAACGAGGCGCTCTACTTCGTCCTCATCGTCCACACCGTTCAGACCCTGCTCGTGGCCCTGCTGGGCGTCTGGGCCTGGATTCGCCTGGGGTTTGTGGAGAGGAAAAAAGAATGTTCTGTGGAAGGAGAGAAGAGGAAGGAGGAAGGACAATAGACACAGACTTCGTGTAATGCTAAAAGCCGAACAGTTATCCAAAGCTATGTCGGGACAGAAGAATTATCTAACTTCAAAACTATAATTATTAACCCCGAGGCTGTGAGCCAACGAGGCAAGGCTGAAGGTAACCTCCTTCCTCCCTCCTCTTTCCTCCTCCCTCTAAAAAAATTAAACCTATGAATGAAATTCTGAACCTGAAGCCGGAGTGCATCTGGCGCAACTTCTACAACCTCACACAGGTGCCACGTCCGAGCGGACACCTCGAGAAAGTGCAGCAGTTCCTGCTCGACTTTGCAAAGCAAGCCGGTGTGGAAGCTTTTAAGGACCCCGCCAACAACATCGTGATGCGTAAGCCTGCCACCCCCGGCATGGAAAACCGCAAGGGCATCATTCTGCAGGCACACATGGACATGGTGCCACAGAAGACTCCCGAGTCGAAGCACAATTTCGAGACCGACCCCATCCAGCCTTGGATTGACGGCGAGTGGGTGAAAGCTACGGGCACGACACTTGGCGCCGACAACGGTCTGGGTGTGGCTGCCATCATGGCTGTGATGGAAGCCAAGGACCTGAAGCACGGTCCTATCGACGCCCTCATCACTGCCGACGAGGAGACGGGCATGTTTGGTGCTAACGAACTGCCTGAGGGCGAGCTGCAGGGCGACATTCTGCTGAATCTCGACTCAGAGACATGGGGCAAGTTCGTCATCGGATCGGCCGGTGGTATCGACGTCACCGCTACGTTAGAATATAAAGAGGTGGAAACCGATGCAACAGACGCAGCCGTGAAACTCGTGGTGAAGGGCCTGCGCGGCGGACACAGTGGTCTGGAAATCAACGAGGGCCGTGGTAATGCCAACAAGATGATGGTTCAGATGGTACGCGAAGCCATCCGCGACCTCGACGCACGCCTGGCCTGCTGGCACGGCGGCAACATGCGCAATGCCATTCCCTTCAAGGCTGAAGCCGTGGTGACGCTGCCGAAGGAGAACGTGGCTGCCCTGCAAGAGATGGTGACCGACTACAAGGAGACGTTCAACGACGAGTTCAAGCTCATCGAGCCGCAGGGTATCGAGGTGTTCTGCGAGGAGGTGGAACTGCCGAAGATGGAACTGCCCGTGGAGATTCAGGACAACCTGGTAGACGCCATCTATGCCTGCCACGACGGCGTGGTGCGCTTCATTCCCGCCTATCCCAACGTGGTTGAGACATCGTCGAACCTGGCCATCATCGACATCGAGGGCGGCAAGGCTGCGCTGAAGATTCTGGCACGTTCGAGCCGCGAGGACATGAAGGAGTACATCGTGAACATGCTGGAGAGCTGCTTCTCTATGGCCGGCATGAAGGTGGAGACGGCTGGGTCATACGGCGGCTGGGACCCCAACCCCGACTCGGAAGTGCTGCACCTGCTGCTGAAGGAGTACAAGGAGCTGTTCGGCACAGACGGCATTATTCAGGTAGACCACGCCGGACTGGAGTGCTCAGTCATCCTGGGTAAGTATCCGCACCTCGACGTTGTCTCACTCGGCCCCACCATGAAGAGCCCCCACACCACGACTGAGCGTCTGCTCATCGAGACCGTGGCTCCCTTCTGGCAGTTGCTGAAGAAGACTCTCGAGGACGTACCCGTAAAGTAAGCCTCAAGCGTCAGTCCCTCATATAGGAGCCCCTGCCCACACCATAACGGGAGCAGGGCTCCTATTTTGTTTTTTTTACCATCTGAGAAGGGAGCATTTCTCGCAGCTACCTGTTTATATAGAAAAAAAACGCATCCATGCAGCCCCAGATAGAACAGCTTTACAGCCAGCACTGCGAAGAACTATGGCTGCCAACTATCGTCCCGTCAGCGGACACACGTCGACCGACAAACTGTTGAAAAAACAGGCATTGCTCATCATGCGCCACAAAAAACCCATCCCGACACCCCATAAATAACAATGACGAAGTTTTTTTTGATTGAAAAGCATGCTATTTAGATTTTTTTTTGTAACTTTGCACCCGCAAACAAGCAAATCATTATTAACATAACAAATATTCATACAACTATGGACGATTACCCGGCGGACAGTTTTAAACGCTAAGGCCAGGGGATAGCAGGCAAGACCGCTAATCCTCTTGCCGCTAAAAATTTATGAAGTCAAAAACGTTGAAACGTTAAAATGGTCAATGCCCAATGCCCAGTGAACAATGGTCAATGGTCAGTGGTCAACGACCCAAAGAGGATTAGCAACAATGAAAAGCTACTGGAACACCCAAGGTGGGCTGAGCCAACTCGAGGAGTGGCAGCCCAACTGCTGGATACAAGTGACATGTCCTACCGAAGACGACCAGCGAGAGCTGGAAGAGCGCTTCGGCATACCCGATTATTTCATCACCGACATCAGCGATACCGACGAACGCGCCCGCTATGAATACGACGACGGATGGATGCTCATCATCTTGCGCATACCCTACGTGAAGGAGGTGCGGTCGCGCACGCCCTACACCACCGTGCCTATTGGCATCATCCACAAGCGCGACGTCACCATCACCGTGTGCTACTACGAGACGAACATGATGATCGACTTCGTCAGCTATCAGCAGAAGCGCGGTGTGGGCTTCACCGACTATGTCGACATGATTTTCCGCCTGTTCTACTCCAGCGCCGTGTGGTATCTGAAGCGCCTCAAGCAGATCAACTCGCTCATAGACAAGGCCAAACGTAACCTCGACAAGGAGGTGAACAACGAGAGCCTCATCGGCCTCTCGCGTCTGCAAGACTCGCTTACCTACTTCCAAACCTCCATCCGGGGCAACGAGACCCTACTGTCGAAACTGAAATTCAAACTGCAAATTGACGAGCTCGACGCCGACCTCATCGAGGACGTGGGCATCGAGATGACACAGGCACGCGAAACCACCAGCATCTACTCTGACATTTTGGAGTCGACCATGGATACCTACCAAAGCATCATCAACAACAACATGAACACCGTGATGCGTACACTCACCAGCGTCACCATCATCATGATGTTCCCCACGCTCATCGCATCACTCTTCGGCATGAACCTTATCAACGGCATGGAGGAAAAAGGCTACGGCTTCGGGCTGGCACTCACCATCTCCGTGCTCGTCTCTGCAGCCGCCTGGTGGTTCTTCAGGCATAAGAGGCTCGTCTGACTGATTCCCGAGTTCACTGAAAGAAGTTAGGAGTTAGGAGTTAGAAGTAAGGAGTTTGTAGTTAAATAACGTTAAGTTTGCGAATAAAACCCCCGACTCCTAACTCCTAACTCCTAACTTTTTATTACCTTTGTACCAAATTGTGAACAGACAAAGCGTAATCACTAACTAAACAAAGTTAAATGATGGACTCTCAAGAGAATGCCCTCGAAATGGGTAACGTACAAGAAAAGGCAGAAGAGAAGGTGCAGGAAACGACCAATACTTCTGAAGTGGCAGACAACAACGCAGCAGTGGCCAACGAGCAGACTGCTGCCGAGGAAGTAGCAGAAGAACGCAAAGTATACACCACCAAGCAGGAGGTGCTCGACCGTGTGAAGGAAATTGCACATGGCGAAGAAACACCCAAGAAAGACGAGGTGGAATACCTGAAGACTGCCTTCTACAAACTGCACATAGCCGAGCGCGAAGCCAAGCTGAAAGAATATCTCGACGCTGGTGGCGACCCGGAAGCCTATCAAGTGACTCCCGACGAAGATGAAGAAGTCTTCAAAGCCGAAATGGGCATTATAAAAGAGCGCAGACAGCAGCTCTTCCGCGAACAGGAAGCTGAAAAGGAAGAGAACCTGAAGAAAAAACTCAGTATCATTGAGAAAATTAAAGCCATGGTCACCTCGCCCGAGGAGGCTAACAAAGCCTATCAGGACTTCAAAGCCCTGCAAGCTGAATGGAAAGAGATAAAGAATGTGCCCGCCGAACGAGCCAACGAGCTCTGGCGCAACTACCAGCTCTACGTAGAGCAGTTCTACGATCTGCTGAAGCTCAACTCCGAGGCACGCGAATACGACTTCAAGAAGAATCTTGAGATAAAAACACACCTCTGCGAGGCTGCCGAAAAGCTGGCCGACGAGCAAGACGTCATCAGTGCCTTCCACCAGCTGCAGAAACTGCATCAAGAGTATCGCGAGACGGGCCCCGTCAACAAAGAACTGCGCGAAGAGATATGGCAGCGCTTCAAGGCTGCTTCCACCGTCATCAACAAGCGCCACCAACAGTACTTCGAGTCGCTGCGTGCCCGCGAGGAAGAAAATCTGCAGAAGAAGACTGCCCTCTGCGAAAAAGTAGAGGCCATTTGCGCAGAAGAAAACAAGGGAGGCGCCGACTGGGAGCGCCATACGCAGGAGATTATTGCCGTGCAGCAGGAGTGGAAGACCATCGGTTTCGCTCCGCAAAAGATGAACGTGAAGATTTTCGAGCGCTTCAGGGCTGCCTGCGACGACTTCTTCGCACGCAAGGCAGAGCACTTCAAGAGCCTGAAAGACGCTTACAGAGAAAATGCCGACCGCAAGCGCGCCCTCATCGAGAAGGCTAAAGCCCTGCAAGACAGCACCGAGTGGCGCTCTACCAGCGACAAGCTTATCGCCCTGCAGAAAGAGTGGAAGACCATCGGCATGGTGCCCAAGAAGCTGGGCGACCAGCTGTGGGAAGAGTTCCTCGGCGCATGCAACAAGTTCTTCGAGGCACGCAATGCAGCAGGTGCAGGCCAACGGGGCGAAGAGCGCCAGAATCTGGAGAAGAAGCGCAACGTCATCGCCCGCCTGAACGCCGCTGCCGAAGAAGCCGGCGAAAACCTGCAGGAAACGGTGCAGAAGCTGGTTGAAGAGTACAATGCCATCGGCCATGTGCCCTATAAGGAGAAAGACAAACTGTACGCAGAGTACCACGCCGTGCTCGACCGACTCTACAAAGACCTGAACATCTCGGTGGCACGACGCCGTTTGTCGAAGTTCAAAGATAACCTGAAACAGGTGGCAGAGCGTGGCGAAGCAGCGCTCGACAGTGAGCGTGCGCGTCTCATGCGCCAGTATGACGCCCTCAAGCAAGAGGTGCAGACCTACGAGAACAACCTCGGATTCCTCAGCGTGAGTTCGAAGAAGGGCAACTCGCTCATCGACGAGATGAACCGTAAAGTGGAGAAACTGAAGAACGATTTGCAGCTTGTAAAGGAGAAAATCAAAGCTATCGATGACGAGAATGCCAATCAGGAGTAAAGCCTGAGATTTTACAACCTTGACCAACCGAGTAGGAGGTAAACACTAATCATAGGTGCTTATCTCCTACTTTCGTGTTTACCGACCTCCCCTACCCCCTATGATTTTTCCGCTTGAGCCGAACAAGCCGCCGAATCGTCGCCGACCGAAATCCACAGAAAATCGGCTAACTCACTGTCTTCAGTGTAGTTAGCCGATTTATGGTTGGGGTACCCGGATTCGAACCAGGAAAGGCAGGACCAGAATCTGCAGTGTTACCATTACACCATACCCCAATTCTTTTGTGCTATCAGTGTTATTTCTGATTTGCGAGTGCAAAGGTACTACTTTTTCTTGAACTACCAAAATTTTTCTGCACTTTTTTATAAAAATCCTCAAAAAAAAGCAGAAACAAAGCTTTAATCAGATAAAAACCACTATCTTTGCAGTGTTATAACACATATTTTATTTTAATGGAACAAAAAGAAGCTATCATTCAGACTATCGTAGAAGGAATTCAAGAGAAGAAAGGAAGCAATATAGTTGTGGCAGACCTCGACGGCATCGACGGCACGATATGCAGCAACTTCGTGGTGTGCCAAGGCAACTCGCCCACACAAGTGGAAGCCATTGCCGACTCCATTGGCGACATGATGCGCCAGAAGCATCATGAAAAGCCCGCCCACGTGGTCGGCTTGGAGAATGCCCAGTGGGTGGCCATGGACTATGGCGACGTACTGGTGCACGTGTTTCTGCCCGACGTGCGCACCTACTATGACCTGGAGCACCTATGGGAAGATGCCCAGCTCACACAGATTCCCGATACCTATTAAGTAACATATCATCATGGAACAAAATCAGAATAAACAACCGAAGATGCCCAAGTTCAACATGAACTGGATTTATCTTCTCGTCATTCTGGCCCTGACGTTTTTCTACTTCAGCAACGGCGCTACGGGCATACAGCAGCCTCAGTCATCGCAGAAAGAGGCTTCGTACACAGAATTTCAGAACTATGTGTCGCAAGGCTATGCCTCGCGCATCGTTGTCATGCCCGGCAGCGAAGGCAACACGCTGCGCATGTATGTAAAACCCGACAGCATCAGGTCGGTCTTCCACAAAGGCAGCGAGCAGGTAGGAACAGACCCTTACCTCAGCGTCAAGTTCGGAAGTATTGAAAAAATGGAGCGAATTGTCGACGCCGCACGCGCTGACAGCACCTTCACCGGCGAGCTGTCGTACAAATACGAGAAGAGCAACAGCGTACTGGGTTACCTCTTCAACATGATTGTACCCATTCTGTTCTTCATCGGCATCTGGCTTCTCATCACACGCTTCATGAGCGGTGGCGGCATAGGCGGCGGTGGCGGCATTTTCAATGTAGGCAAGTCGAAGGCCAAGATGTATGAAAAAGGCGGCGAGCTGGGCATCACGTTCAAAGACGTGGCCGGACAGGCCGGAGCAAAGCAAGAGATACAAGAGATTGTAGAATTCTTGAAAAATCCTCAGAAATATACCGAACTGGGCGGAAAGATTCCCAAGGGCGCTCTGCTCGTAGGCCCTCCGGGCACGGGAAAGACTCTGCTGGCCAAAGCTGTGGCAGGCGAGGCCGGCGTGCCGTTTTTCTCCATGTCGGGCAGCGACTTCGTTGAGATGTTCGTTGGTGTGGGTGCATCACGTGTGCGCGACCTCTTCCAGCAGGCTAAGGCAAAGAGCCCGTGCATCATCTTCATCGACGAGATTGACGCCGTGGGCCGCGCCCGCTCGAAGAATCCCTCCATGGGAGGCAACGATGAGCGCGAGAACACGCTCAACGCCCTGCTCACTGAGATGGACGGATTCGGCACCAACAGCGGTGTCATCATACTGGCAGCTACCAACCGTGCCGACATGCTCGACTCAGCCCTGCTGCGCGCCGGCCGTTTTGACCGCCAGATACATGTAGACCTGCCTGACCTCAACGAGCGCAAGGAGGTGTTTATGGTCCACCTTAAGCCGCTGAAGCTCGACAACACCGTCGACGTAGACTTCCTGGCCCGCCAGACCCCCGGTTTCTCGGGAGCCGACATAGCCAACGTCTGCAATGAGGCAGCCCTTATCGCTGCCCGCCACGACAAGCCCATGGTAGGCAAGCAAGACTTCCTCGATGCCGTAGACCGCATCATAGGCGGTCTGGAGAAGAAGACCAAAGTAATGACCGCCCAAGAAAAGCGCTCTATAGCTATCCACGAGGCCGGCCATGCCACCATCTCGTGGTTCACCGAGTTTGCCAACCCTTTGGTGAAGGTCAGCATTGTGCCGCGCGGCCAGGCATTGGGTGCCGCCTGGTATCTGCCCGAAGAGCGTGTGCTACAGACCAAAGAAGCCATGCTCGACGAGATGTGCTCACTCCTTGGCGGGCGTGCAGCTGAAGAACTCTTCGTGGGACATATCTCAACAGGAGCCATGAACGACCTGGAGCGCACCACCAAGCAGGCCTACGGCATGATTGCCTATGCCGGAATGAGCGACAAGCTGCCCAATGTATGCTACTATAACAACTCCGAATATCAGTTCCAGCGCCCCTACTCTGATGCCACGGCCAAGCTGATTGACGAAGAAGTGCTGAAGATGATTGACGATCAGTATGAGCGAGCCAAACGCATTCTGACCGAACATGCCGAAGGTCACGCCCAGCTGGCCCAGTTGTTGGTAGAGCGCGAAGTGATTTTCGCAGAAGACGTGGAGAAGATCTTCGGCAAACGCCCTTGGGTGAGCAGAAGCGAAGAACTGCTGGAGGCCCAGATGCGTGCCGAAGCAGAAAGAATGCTGGCAGAAAGAGACAAGCAAGCATCTTCGGCCCTGCCCGGCAACAGCTCTTCTGACGACACGGGCAACCATGATGCCGACAACGAAGCACACCCCGTCGGCCAAGAAGCAGAAGGAGGTGCCGCATGAAGAACTTTATTGTGCGCGCCATAACAGGTGTCATCTTCGTCGCAGCCATCGTCATCAGCTTTCTCAACCCCACGGCAATGGTGTTCCTGTTTGCCATCATCACAGGCATGACGATATGGGAATTTGCCGAGCTGGTCAACGATCGCCCCTACGTGCGCATCAACCAGTTCATTTCTACCGTGGCCGGTGTCTATCTCTTCCTTGCCATGGCAGGCTACAACAGCGGTCTGACGCCCTCTACGGTGTTCATTCCCTATGTGCTCTCCATCATCTATATGCTCGTGGCAGAGCTCTATCTGAAAGAGAAAGACCCCATCAATGACTGGGCCTACACCATGCTGCCCCAGCTCTACATCGCACTGCCCCTTTCCATGGTCAACGTGCTGGCATTCCCCGAGAGCGACAGCTACAGCCCCGTCATGCCGCTATCGGTGTTTATTTTCCTCTGGCTGAACGACACAGGCGCCTATTGCGTAGGCTCGCTCCTTGGGCGCCACAAGTTGTTTCCCCGCATCTCGCCGGGCAAATCGTGGGAGGGCAGCATCGGCGGCGGCATCGTTGTAGTGCTTGCAGCGCTGTTGCTGTCACGCCTTCTCAGCATCTATTTCCCGGAAGAGCAGAGTCTCAGCGCACTGCAATGGATAGGGCTCGGACTGGTGGTAGTAATATTCGGCACATGGGGCGACCTCGTAGAGAGTCTGTTCAAGCGTACCTTAGGCATCAAGGACTCTGGCAACATCCTGCCAGGCCATGGTGGTATGCTCGACCGTTTCGACTCCTCGCTCCTGGCCATCCCTGCAGCCGTCGTCTACCTCTACACGCTCACCTTATTATAATAATAGAAGAAACCGAAATGGAGAAGCGATTATTCTCTACCCTGAGTGCGGCCCTCGTTGTGGCTGCACTCTTTGCTCAAACGGCACCAATGCTACAGGTGCGCGAACTGAAACTGAGCAACGGCATGACCGTCTGGCTCAACGAAGACCACACGCAGCCCAAGGTGTTCGGTGCAGTAGTCGTGAGAGCAGGCGCAAAAGACTGCCCCAACACGGGCATCGCCCACTACTTTGAGCACATCATGTTTAAGGGCACCGACCGTATCGGCACTGTTGACTATGCCGCCGAGCGCCCCTGGCTCGACAGCATATCAGCCCAGTACGACCAACTGAGCCAGACCACCGCCCCGCAGCGCCGCGCTGATATACAGAGGCACATCAACGAGCTGAGCCTGCGTGCCGCCGACTATGCCATTCCCAATGAGTTCAGCCGCCTCATCGCAAAGTATGGCGGCTCAGGGCTGAACGCCGCCACCGGCCCCGACATGACTTACTATTACAACACCTTCCTGCCACAGTACATCCGGCAGTGGTGCCATCTCAATGCCGGGCGCCTCGTCAACCCCGTGTTCCGCGGTTTCCAAGGAGAACTGGAGAACGTCTACGAAGAAAAGAACCGCTCGGCCGACAATATGCTGGCGGCTGCTTTGGAGAAAGCCATGCGGGCCATCTTCAAAGACCAGCCTTACGCATGGCCCGTCATCGGCTCGACGGAGAATCTGAAGAACCCGCGCCTGTCTGACATGGAGGCATTCTACAAGAAGTATTATGTCGCGCCGAACATGGGCCTCATTCTCTGTGGCGACATCACGCCCGGCGACGAACTGACAGACCTGTTGGAGCAGACCTTCGGCCTTGTGCAGACGGGCCCCGTGCCTGAGCGTACGCTGTCGCCCATGCCGCCCATTGCCCCCGGCGAGCGCACAGAGATACGTCTGCCCATCCCCATCGTCAAGGCCGAAGCACTGGTGTTCAACAGCCCGACAATGTTTGAAGCTGATGCCAACGCGATGATGATGGCGCGCCGACTGCTGTCGAACGATAAGGCAGGTCTGCTCGACTCGCTGGCCAACGAGCACGTCGTAATGGCTGCCGGCATGGAAAACATGGCTGCCAACGATGCTGCCGGGGAGGCCCTCTACATCATCCCGAAGATTCCTTTCGGCAAGATGAAGAAAGCCGAGGCCGCCTGCATGGCACAGGTGCAGCGCATCATCGACGGCGACTTCAGCGAAGCGCAGCTTGAGCAGCAGAAGCAGGAGTTGCTGATTGCTACTGAGAAAAATCTGGAGAACCTTGTCAGCCGTGCAGAAACGATGATTGATGTATTCTCACAAGGTTATTCATGGCAGCAGTATCTCGACCTCGTCGAGGCACGCCGCCAGGTGACCAAGGCCGACGTGATGCGCGCAGCCAGAAAATATCTGACGGCCAACCACATCACGCTCACGAAGAAATACGGCAGCGAAAAGAAAGACCGGCTCAGCCAGCCCGGCTACAAACCCATCACGCCGAAGAACGCCGGGGCAAAGTCGGCAATGGCACAGGAACTGGAGCAGATGCCTGTCAAGGATGAAGCCATACGTCTGGTAGACTTCGACAAAGACGTGGAGCGCACCGTGCTCACCCCCCACCTGACGCTCTACACGAAGCAGAACCCCGCAAACGACATCTTCACCTTCTCCATCCGCTATCAGAACGGCTCACGCCACACGCCCATGCTCAGCCATTTGGCCAACTATCTCGATGCCATCGGCACCGACTCTCTCACAAAACAGCAGCTGGCACGCGCCTGGCAGCAACTCGGCGTCACGCTCAGCCTCGTCCCCGGCGACGAGCGCTTCACGCTGACGCTCACCGGCCGCGAAGCCCAGCTGGAACCGGCCTTGCGCCTGCTGGCCCACTTCCTCAGCAAAGCCTGCGGCGACCGTGAGGCACTGAAGGACATGAAGCAGGGAGTGAAAGTGGAGCGCCAGTCGTTCGGCAAGCAGAAGGACGACGTGCTCGCACCGCTCATCAGCTACGTACGCAACGGTCAGGCAAGCCCCTACCTCCATCAGCTCTCACTCAAAGAGGTCAACCGCCTGACCAATGACGACCTGCTGAGCCTCTTCAGCGACTTACAGACCTACGACGCCGAACTGTTCTACGTCGGCAGGCAGACTTCCGACTATGTTGCAAAACTGGCCCAAACGATACTTCCCCTCAGCCAGTGCCGCCAGCCGAAGCCCGACATCTACATCAAGCCACAGACCTATGCCGAGCCCACGGTATTCTTCGTCCACGTGCCCCGTTCGCGCCAGAACTACGTCTGCTCGTATGAGGCGCTTGACGCAGCGCCCGACTGGACCACACGCTGCACAGCCGAGTGGTGGGCACGCTACGTCGGCGGAGGCATGTCGGGCCTGCTGTTCCAGCACATCCGCGAGTTTCGGTCGTTGGCCTACAGCACACAGGGAGTGCTCGCCGAGCCCAACTACAACCGCCATGCTCACGATCCACTCCTCTATCTCACCATCACCGGCACGCAAGCCGACAAGACGCTGCAGGCAGCCGGAGCCATAGACTCGCTGTTGCGCCAGATGCCCGTCAGAGTGGAGAACATGGACGCTGCCCGTCAAGAGCTGCTCAACGACGTGCAGAACAGCTATCCCACCTTCCGCACCATTGGTTTCTACGTGGCCAACCAGCTGTCCAACGGCTACGCCACTGACCCCGACGAGCACAAGACCAGCCTACTCCCCACACTGACCACGGCCGACGTACAGCGCTACCACGACGAGCATGTAGCCCGCAACCAGCGCGTCTGGTTCGTTGTGGGCGACCGCAAGCTCACCAATCTGCAAGCATTGTCGAGATTCGGCAAGGTCATAGAACTGAAACTGGAAGACATCTACAAGAAATAAGCCAAACAGCAATACCAACCTGACAGCGCAACAGCCGCCCACCTCCCTCAGCAGGTGAGCGGCTGTCGCTGTAAAAAAAGCGGAAGCAGGCTAAACCTCCTCGTATTCGTCAAACTGGATATCGCCTCCCGTTTCATCCACCCGTGCAGCTGCCTGGAAGTAGTCCATGCTCTGCCGCAACTGAACATTTAGGCGGTTGGCACCTTTCTTAAAGGTCATATAGGAGAACCCGCCCGAGATGGCCGCACCCGCCACGGGTATGAGCTTCGAGGCAATAGTGGTCAGTTTCTTCTTCGACAGCTTCATGCCTATGGCCTGGGCAATGCTCTGTATCACCTGAAACCAGGCAGCCTTCTGCACAGTTTCGTTAGCCATGCGCTGCACAGTAGTCTCCACCACCTTGCGCGCCAACGCATTGATGGCTTCGCTGGCTTTGGCCACGCCCATCATCACACCTACAAAGATGGTCAGCGTGCGGGCCAGTTCGCCGTCAACCTGTCGCAGGTCGGGGTAACCATAGAGGTAAGCCAGCTTCTGAGCCAGCACAAAGCAGTGACAGTAGTACTGTCCCAAGTCAGCGGGCAGCGCCACCCATGCCCCCCAGCCGCCAGGCAGACCTGCAGCCGCCGAAATGGCAGTGACGCCCAGCACATGATGGCTGATGACGCTGTTGGCTATCTCGAAGAGCACGCCATCGGGTATCACCACGTCGGGCCGTTCGGCAATGGCCCTGCGCAGCTGCTCCTTCGTGCAAAAGCGCTTCAGCGCATCGCGCAGAAATTCCTCGCGGTCCACCTGCACACCGGGCAGGCGCATGGCCATGTCCATCACGTTATTCCATATGTTCTGATTTTCCATACCGCGTGCAAAGATACACTTTTTACATCAGAAGAAGTAAATTTTTTATCAAATTCTTGCACAAATGAAAAAAAATGTGTTACTTTGCACTTAGATTATTAAACATTAACAAAAAAACAAAGCATTATGAAGAAATTCTTGATGGCCATTGTGGCCGTGCTCATGGCAGCACCTTCGTTCGCTCAGTACAGCAGCGGCGGTTTCTCACTCAGCGAGAGCACACTCTATTATGGTATTCGTCTCGGTATGAACGTTTCGACCATTACAGGCGACTATGCAGACACTGACTCTAAGGTCGGCATGAATCTGGCCGGCGTCATCGGTACGCGCGTAAGCGATGCCACCCCCATCTTCATTGAAAGTGGTGTCTACTTCTCTGGCCGTGGCGGCAAGGACCTCACCCTCAACTATCTTGAGCTCCCCGTGCTGATTAAGTATGGTGTCCAGGTGAGCGACGACATTGCCATTCTGCCTTTCATCGGTCCCTACTTCTCAATGGGCGTAGCCGGCAAGTACAAGACAGTGGAAGACATGAAAGTGGTGAAGAGAAGTTCCTACAAACTGATGAAGCACCCCGACATGGGCTTCAAGCTGGGTTGCGGCGGCGAGTACAACAAGCTCTATCTGGAGGTTGGCTACCAGTTTGGTGTCCTCAACATTGCCAAGGACAATCCCGCCGACCTGAGTGCCCACACGAGCAATTTCTTCGTCAACTTCGGCGTGAACTTCTAATCCACACATTCCTTCGATAGAATACAACCCGCACAGGCGCCAGCGCCTGGTGCGGGTTTTCTGTTTCAGTCGGGGAAACACTGCGGCCGATGCCGCAGGCTTTCCCACACTCTGCAATAAAGATTTTGGCCGGAATTTGTTTGATTTTGGCCAAAATTCATTAAATTCCGGCCAAAATTTGTTTCCACTCCCTTACATGCATGCCGCTATTCGCACAGGATGGCGCACATCTTATCCTGCAGCTGGCGCCCCTCAGCAGCACGCATCACACCCTGGTTGATGATGGCGAAACACAGGCGATGCCCCTCGCGCGAAGTCAGATAGCCGGCCAGCGACGTGATGCCGGCCACGGTGCCCGTCTTGGCCTGCACGTTTTTCTCAGCAGCCGTGCCAATCATGCGGCGCTTCAGCGTGCCGTCTTCGCCGGCAATGGGCAGCGAAGGCAGCAAGTGGGTATAGATGCGCTCGTCGAACCAGGCATAGCGCAGCATCATCGTGAGTGCCTCGGCCGACAGATAGTTGTAGAGCGACAAGCCGCTGCCGTCGGCAATGCGATACTGCTGAGGCAGCAGGCCGGCCCTGAGCATAGCGTCGCGCATCAGCTTGCGTGCATCCTTTGCCGTGGCAGGCCGGTGGCCCGTCTTGATGGCCAGCTGGTAGAACACCGACTCGGCATAGAGGTTGTTGCTCTCCTTCATCATCTCGCGAAGCACCTGGTCGAGCGTATGCGTGCGGGCACATACAAACGTGGCGCCCTGAGGCAGCCTTCCCTTTGCCGTGCATGCCTCATCGGGCAACACCACCCCACCCCTGGCCATCCAAGCAGCCATCTGCTCAGCAAAGTCGAGCCGGCGCCCCATGCGCAGCGGCGTCAGGTCGTAGTTGTCGTCATCCCAGCACCAGCCCTCGCCCCAGCGCAGCGTGTCCTTCACCGAAGTGTCGGCCACTATTCTTCCGCGCAGCGTGTCGATGCCCAGCCGCCTGACATTGGCCACCAGCGCTTCCATATCGTCAGTGTCGAACATGGGGTCCATGCCTCCCACACAATACAAGTCGCCCACAAGCGTGCGCCCCACGACTTCACCATGGTAATACAACGAGGTTGACAGCGTATAATCGCTGCCCAGCACGTCGATGGCCGTGACGGCCGTCAGCACCTTCATCGTAGAAGCCGGGCGCATCAGCTGGCGCTGCTGGCGGCCGTAAACCATTGAGTCGGCCGCCAAGTCCCATATCATGACGCCCATCTGGGTGGTCTCAAGCAGAGGGTCGCTGAACAGCGAGTCGAGCCGCAGTTTCAGCTGTTGTGCTTCAGCTGATGCCGACATGAGCATCAGCATCGCCATGAATAATATTTTCTTCATAATCACTGCAAAGGTAGCATTTCTTCGCTAAAACTGCATCTCTTTAACTCCCTTTAACTTCGTTAAGTCCGTTAACTCCTCAAAAAGAGTTACCTTTGCACCGTAAAATCGAAACTATGGTCTGTAAATACGACTTTCTCATCATTGGAGCAGGCGTGGCCGGCATGAGCTACGCGCTCAAGGTGGCACGCGCCAAGAAAGGGTCGGTGTGCCTCATCTGCAAGACTTCGCTCGACGAGGCCAACACGTCGTTCGCACAGGGAGGCGTGGCATCAGTGACTAACCTGCTGGTAGACAACTTCGACAAACACATCGAGGACACGATGATAGCCGGCGACTACATCAGCGACCGCAAGGCAGTGGAACAGGTTGTAAGGAACGCTCCGGAGCAAATCAGGGAACTTGTAAACTGGGGCGTCAACTTCGACAAGAAAGATGACGGCACATTCGACCTGCACCGCGAGGGCGGCCACTCCGAGTTCCGCATTCTCCACCATGCCGACGACACTGGCGCCGAGATACAGCGCGGCCTGATGGAGGCCGTCAAGGCCTGCCCTAGCATCACGGTGAAGGAGAACCACTTTGCCGTAGAGATTATCACGCAGCACCATATGGGCGTGCGCGTCACCCGCCGCTCGCCCCACATCAAGTGCTATGGCGCCTACGTGCTGAACCCCGAGACGGAGAAGGTAGATACCTATCTGGCCAAGGTCACGGTGATGTGCACCGGCGGCTGCGGCGCCGTCTACCAGACCACCTCGAACCCCGTCATAGCCACCGGCGACGGCATCGCCATGGTCTATCGTGCCAAGGGCACCGTGCAGGACATGGAGTTCGTGCAGTTTCACCCTACCGTGCTCTTCAACCCCAACGAGACGCACCCCGCTTACCTCATCACTGAGGCCATGCGCGGCTATGGCGGCATCCTGAAGCTGCCCAACGGCGAGGAGTTCATGCAGAAGTACGACAAGCGCCTGTCGCTGGCTCCGCGCGACATCGTTGCCCGCGCCATCGACAAGGAGATGAAGATTCATGGTCTGGACCACGTCTGCCTCGACGTGACGCACAAGAATCCGGCCGAGACGCGCCGCCACTTCCCCAACATCTACCAGAAGTGCCTCTCCATCGGCATCGACATCACCACCGACTATATTCCCGTGCGCCCCGCAGCCCACTACATGTGCGGCGGCATCAAGGTCGACCTCAACGGCTGTTCGTCTATCGACCGTCTCTACGCCCTGGGCGAATGTTCGTGCACCGGCCTGCACGGCGGCAACCGCCTGGCCTCGAACTCACTCATCGAGGCCGTGGTCTATGCCGACGCTGCCGCCCGCCACTCGCTGGAGCACGTAGACCTCTACGACTGGAACGAGCAGGTGCCTGAATGGAACGACGAGGGCACGATGACCAACGAGGAGAAGGTGCTCATCACACAGTCGGTGAAGGAAGTGGGACAAATCATGTCGGGCTATGTGGGCATCGTGCGCAGCGACCTGCGCCTGCACCGCGCCTGGGACCGCCTCGACATGCTCTACGAGGAGACCGAGCGCCTCTTCAAACGCGTGAAGGCCTCGAAGGATATCTGCGAGCTGCGCAACATGATTAACGTGGGCTATCTCATCACCCGCTTCGCCCTGGAGCGCAAGGAGAGCCGCGGCCTACACTACACCATCGACTATCCCGTACATGCCTACGACCATAAGAATGATTAAAGATGCAATTGCCATGAGGCATACGTTTTCATTTATCGCACTGCTATCGGTCATCGTACTGGCAGCGTGCTTAAACGGGCAAACAAACAGCAGCCGAGGTGCCGACAACACCGCGGCAGACACCATGATTGTCAGCTATGCCAAAGGCTTCACCGTGAGGACTCTCAGCGGCGGCATCCATTTAGTCGACGTGGCCGACCCACAGGAAGACGAAGACAAAATGCCGGTAAGCTATCACTTTGCACTCATCCCCAAGCAAATGAGCAGCAAAGAGCTGTCGGCCGTCAGTATTCCTGAAGGCTACACAGAAGTAAGGACGCCCGTTGAGCGCACCATCGTCATGACGATGCTCCAGCTGTCGAACTTCACGGCCCTTGACGCCCACGACGTGGTGAAAGGCATCACCGGTACCAAAAACCTCTTCAACGAGGACATCCGCCAACGAGTGAAAGACGGCCGCATCGTGAAGATTGGCATGGAGGGCAACTTTGACGCCGAGCTCATCCTGGCCGCCAACCCCGAGGCTATCTTCATCTCGCCCTTCAAGCGCGGCGGATATGACGTTATCAAGGAGACGGGCATCATGCTCATCCCCCACCTTGGCTACAAAGAGCTCGACCCGCTGGGCCAGGCCGAATGGATTAAGTATATCGGACTGTTCATCGGCAAGGAGCATGAGGCCGACTCCATCTTCAATGGCATAGAGCAGCGCTATGTGGCCATGAAGGAGAAGACGGCCGCAGCCACCACCCGCCCCACCGTGTTCAGCGGCGAGATGCACGGCGGCAACTGGTATGCCGTGGGCGGCAAGAACTATCTGGCGCAGCTGTTCCGCGATGCTGGTGCCGACTATGTCATTAAGGACGAGAATACGGGCGGCGTAAACATCGAGTTCGAGCAGATGTATGCCACGGCTGCCAATGCCGACTACTGGCGCATACTGAACAGCTTCGACGGCGACTTCAGCTACGAAGCCCTGCAGGCCTCTGAGCCACGCAATAGTCTCTTCAAGGCGTTCAGAGAGCATAAGGTCATCTACTGCAACATGAAGACAACGCCGTTCTATGAGAAGACGCCCGTCATGCCCGATGTGGTGTTGAGCGACCTGACGGCCATCTTCCATCCAGAGCTGATGCCTGCCGACTACCAGCCGACGTTCTACCATCTGCTTCCTGTCACCAAGCCGGGAGGTACTAAGAAATAAGCGATGAAGACGAGCTTCACTGACACCAACGGCCAGCAACCATCCGCCACTTCGCCCGGGCGCCGTGTTCTGCTCTTCATCCTGCTGCTGGCGGGCATTGCGGTCTTCTTCGTGCTGAACCTCCTGCTCGGCACAGTGCGCATTCCCTTTGGCAGCATCTGCCGCATCCTTATAGGCAACGAAGGCGAATCGGAGATATGGCGCAACATCATCTTTGCCTCGCGTGTGCCGCAGGCACTCACCGCACTCGTAGCCGGTGCCGGACTGGCCGTCAGCGGACTGCAGATGCAGACCGTCTTCCGCAATCCGCTGGCAGGGCCGTCGGTGCTTGGCATATCTAACGGCGCATCGCTCGGCGTGGCTTGCGTCGTGTTGCTGTCGGGTTCCTTAGGCGGAGTGGCCCTCAGCCGCTTGGGCTATATGGGCGACGTGGCCATGTCGGTGGCAGCCATCATCGGTTCGCTGGCCGTCATGGGTCTCATCATCTGGGTGGCCTCGCGGGTGAAAGGCAACGTGACGCTGCTCATCATCGGTGTCATGATAGGCTATCTGGCCACGGCCATCATCGGTGTGCTGAAGTTTTTCTCTGCCGAGGAGGACATCAAGGCCTACGTTGTCTGGGGATTAGGGTCGTTTGCTCGTGTGTCGGGCGACCAGATGATGCTCTTCGTCATTCTCATGGCGGTGCTCCTGCCGCTCAGCATGCTCACCGTGAAGGCCATGAACCTCTACATGCTCGGCGACGGCTATGCCCGCAACCTCGGACTCAACGTCCATCGTGCCCGCCTGCTGCTCATCCTCTGCTCCGGCACGCTGACGGCCATCGTCACGGCCTATTGCGGACCTATCATGTTCATCGGTCTGGCTGTACCCCATCTGGCGCGAGCCCTTTTCCGCACCAGCGACCACCGTGTGCTGATGCCGGCCACGATGCTCGCCGGCGCTGCCCTGGCACTGGTGTGCAACCTTCTGGCCCGCATGCCAGGTTTCGAGGGGGCTCTCCCCGTCAACAGCGTTACGGCACTGGTGGGTGCACCGGTCATTGCCAGTGTGCTGTTCCGCCGCAGGCGAGACCAAATGGCTGAATAGATACGATATCTCCCCCAGCTCTAAATTACCCCGACTCGAAGAACAAGACTTTTCATTCCCGAAAGCAGTTCCGTCAAAGTGCAGTATTAAGACTCACTTTCAAATAAAACATATAAGAAAGCGGAAGAAAAACAATCAGGATTATATGAATAAGATAAAGATACATGTGCTGAGAACTGGCGAAGTGCGCGTTTCGCCTTATCTGCCCTTTGGAGGTGACGATTGCAGCATATTGAAAGCCTCGGGTATCACAACTCCAAAATCAAAATGGATATGGCTGCCCGTATTCAGCTTTCTGATTGAGCATCCGAAGGGACTCATTCTCTTTGATACAGGTTGGCATCGCGAGATGTCGCCCAATGGAGAGTATGACCGTAAGGCACAGATTAAGTCACTCGGCTCATTCCTGCTCTACCAAATCAATCAGGGACGTATTGCCAAAGGCGAAGCCATCGATGAGCAGTTGGCAAAGCTGAAACTGAAGCCCACAGATATTGACTATGTGTTACTGTCGCATCTTGATTGTGACCACGCAAATGGTCTCCGTTTAGTGAAGGGTGCTAAGCATATACTCGTGTCAGAGGCAGAGATGATAGGAACGACACGAAAGAATTTCCAAATTATGATTCGTTTCCAGAAGCGTTGGTGGAAAGGCGTCGACCTGAATACTTTCAACTGGAACGGCACGGAGGGTCCCGTCGGCAAGTCATATGATGTGCTGGGCGATGGCAGCCTGTTGATGGTAAACATTCCCGGCCATAGCGAAGGACTCTGTGCCCTGAAGATACGAAACGACGAAGGGAAATATGTGCTTCTATTCGCTGATGGCGGCTATGCTACAAAGTCATGGCGTGATATGATTACTTCGGGTATCACACTCGATAAGCGCCTTCAACGTCAATCGCTTCAATGGATTCGTGAACAGAGTCTTTCACCCGACTGCATAGAGTCAGTGGCGACTCACGATACTGACGTTCAACCGCATGTCATTGAATTGTAAATAGGAATTTACAGTTGGAAACAGATAAGAATTTCATCACCATACTCGGAACAGGTAATGCCCTGGCTACCCGATGCTACAACACGTGCTTCACGCTGCATAGCAGTGGCGGAACGGTGCTGATGGTGGATGCCGGTG
>JAGBJJ010000008.1 GCA_017934525.1 Prevotella sp. | reverse complement strand
GGAAATATCTGACGGCCGTGATGGCCGCTCTCTTGATCACATCGTGTTCGGAGTTTGAAGAGATACGTCCCGACGCAGTCCTGACGGGCAGCGGCGAAATGAAGGTATGCATCCGCGTGGCAACGCCCGACGACGGCAACGAGCCGGCCACCCGCGCCCAGCTGGCCGGCGAGACCAGCCAGGTGCAGACGCTGTGGATGCTCTGCTTCGACCGCTACGGCACCTTTGTGGGCAAGCGTCAGGCCGACATCACTTAGCAGGCCACCACTACCCTCGACAAGGGCGTGGTGAGAGGCGAAGTGCCAGAGGTGACGGCCCGTATCCACTTCGTGGCAAACTATGAGCCGAAGGTGGGCCTCAACGAGATGACCGAAAACGAGAATGCCCTCATGCTCGACGAGCTGATGGCTTCCGCCTACGACGAGCCTGCCAACACGGGCTGCATCTACTGGGGCTACGTGATGAAGGACACGTCTGCCGAGATGGCAGAGTGGATAGCCGGACAGGGGGAGGGCGACGACCGCACCCCCGAGAATACCGTCTACCTGATTCGCGACCGCGCCAAGGTGAAGATTAATGCCATCGCCACCAATGCCGGCATCAAGTCGGTAGAGTGGTGTGTGTCTAATGGCCGCACTAAGGGTTACATCGCTGCCATGGACAAGTCGAAGATGGGTACGGGCCAGAGCCCCTTTGAAAACTACTATCAGCTGATGGCCGCGGCCATGCAGCAGACGGGGCACAGCCATTATGACAGCGAGTCGGTGATTAACGAGTATCAGCTCGACGACGAGCGCTTCACGGCTGAGGAGAGCGACCTCAAAGCATGGGACGGCACGTCGGAGGCTGGCAAGGAGGCGTCGGCCGTCTACCTCTATGAGGACATGAACAAGACTGACAACCCGGTGCGTCTGATTATACACGTCACCTATGCCGACAACACGGAGAAGTATCATGCCGTGCTGCTGATTGACAACAACCAGAACCAGATTGAGGTGAAGCGCAACCGCGTATACTGGCTCACCATCACCGCCCTGCCTAAGAACATGGGCGTAGACTCTTTTGAAGAGGCACTCACCACCAACAACTTCACCAACAATCAGATGGTGGGCATCGCCGAGGAGGTGTCGAAGGTGAGCAACGGCAGGGCCGAGCTCGACGTGAACAACGGCAACACGTCGGTGCTGTTCACCGAGCCCACTGGCGGCGGCCAGGTGACCATCCCCTTCACGTTCATCGACCCCGTCACCAAGCAGGGCGTGCTCTACGACGTAATCGACTTCGAAGGCAACGTCACCTCGTCGGGCAACCATATTGCCGCCGAAGATTTCACCATCAGGTGGGAGTCGAACAAGGACCTCAGCGTGATGGGCAGCGACGACCTGGCCGTCAGCTACGACTGGGACACCGGCCAGGGCAACATCACCTTCAACGTCAGCCAGATTACCAACCAGTTGGCATCGGGCGTGCTGCTGCTGAAAGACAAGCATTACGGCATGGAGCGCAAAATCAACGTCTACTCCATCACGCACTTCGACTTTGCCGCCAGGCCGACGCTGGTGCGGACCACTACCACGCGCCAAGTGGGCAACGCAGCCATCCAACTGTACGCCTGCACCACCTACCAGCTCAGCCTCTCCATACCGGCCAACTACCCGCCGGGCCTGTATCCCATCAAGGTGGAGATGGCCTCGTCGACGTTGAACCCCTACAGCGACACGCAGGCTGGCACGCCATCGGGCTACTACAGCGTGACCATTGCCAGCACCGACATGGTCAACTCATCGGACAACAGCACAGACTGGTACTATCATGCCGCCAATGGCGCCACGTGGTCAGGTTGGGGATTCTGGTATGAGTATTTGCTCAGGCAGCGCCCTGCTGAGATTGCTGAGAACGACAATGTGCCCCTGACGCTCTATCTCGACGACATACGGCCTACGCGCCTCGAGACCACCAACATCTCAAACGTAGGCATGTATTTGCGGATTAAGTATTTCAAGGATGGCGGAACAAATGAGATATACGCCATTGAAGGATAAAACGTTCTGGCGGGCTTGCTGCCCGCCGACGCTTCCACTTCAGAAGCGCCGATGCCCCGCGGGAGCACGGCGCTTCTGCTTTTTCCTGCCGCAACATTTGGTGCTTTCAGAAAAAGTGAGTATCTTTGCAGCATCGCTGAATAAAAACATACATAAAAAAGAGTCATCACCACCATGAGGAGACTACTATTACTCTTACTCTCGGCCTTTGCGGCCGTGGCCGGCGCCGAGGCACAACAGCCTGACGTGCAGTTTCCGTTTCCGCAGATACCCGAACTGCTGCAGGCACCTGAGGCACGCCTGGCGTTTCTCATGGAAAACTACTGGAGCCGCTACGACTTCGACGACCGCTCTGACAGAGGGCGGGAAACGGGCGAACAGGGCTTTGCCGACTACATCAACCTGCTGCAGTATGCCGACTCTGCACTGGCTGCACGCAGCGTGAAAACGCTGGCCGACAGCCTGGCCAAAGCCCCGGCACGCCTGCAGCACTTCGACGAGCTGACCGACCACTATCTGGGCAACCCCAACTCGCCCCTGCGCAACGACGTTGTCTACGCCCACATGCTGCGGGGCCTCACCGCCCTGCCGCAGCTCGACGAAGCAGCACGCCAGCGACTGACGTTCCGCCTGCGGCTGGTGGAAAAGAACCAGCCCGGCACGACGGCTGCCGACTTTGCCTACATCGACCGTCAGGGCAAGAGGCACTGGCTGCACGAGGTAGAGAGCGAACTGACGCTCCTCGTGTTCAGCGACCCTGAGTGCGAGCATTGCCATGAGCAGATGCCACGCATCATCGACTGTGAGACTCTGCGCGACAACCCGCACCTGACGGTGCTCAACATCTATCCCGACGACAACACCGAGGCCTGGCTGCGCGCAGCCATGCCCCTGCCGGCCAACTGGCTGGAGGGGCGCAGCGAGGGCGGCGAGCTGCACAGGGAGCAGACGTACTACCTGCCTGCCCTACCCTCGCTCTATCTGCTCGACCGCGACAAGCGCGTCATGGTGAAAGACGGCACGCTGGAACAGGTGGTGAGGCGGATAAATGGCAAATGATGAATGATATAATTGACAAGTGATATGGACAACGACATGAAATGGGCCGAAGACATCGATGGGGCCATCACCGTGTGTGATACCGAAGGCAAAGTGATTTATATGAATACGCGGTCGCGCGAAACGTTCAACAAGGCTGGCGAGACCATGGTGGGGCGCAGCATGATACCCTGCCACAGCGAGCGCTCGCAGGCCATCATACGCCACATGCTGGCATCGGGCGAGAGCCACTGCTATACCATCACCAAGAAGGGGCGCAAGAAACTCATTTTCCAGACGCCCTGGAAGGAGAACGGCGAGGTGGCCGGACTCGTGGAGTTTTCGTTCGTACTGCCCGACGACATGCCCCATTACGACCGCGACAAGCAGCAGTGAGCGCCGCCGATGCGCTGGTAAGCCAGTCGCTCATCGCCATTGGCCAGATAGATGATGCCACAATATGTGAAGCCGTGCTTGCTCAGCAGGTGCTGCATGATGGTGTTGTCGCGATGGGTGTCGATGCGCACATTGTCGGTGTGGGCAAAGCAATAGTCGAGCAGGGCAGCCATGATGCCATGACAATGGGGCAGACTGGCAATGCGGTGCACCACATAGTAGGGCGACGCCGCATCAATCCAGGCGCCGCCGAAGATGTCGGCATAGGTAGGCTCGGGCGACGGTATGAAGGCAAACGTGGCCACCGGCCGGCCGTCGAGCTCCATGAGATAGCTGACGCCGCGGGCTATGTCGGCCTGAAACACCTCGGCTGAGGGATAGCCGCCCACCCACTGACGCATGTTGCCGCTGCGCCGCATAATCTGACGCGCCTCGTCAGCCAGATGCAGCAGTGCGGGCAGGTCGTCGGCCACCGATGGTCTGATGTGGTAGTTCATTTCCTTACCTTTCTTTATCGCGCTTCAGCAGACATGCAAGCACACGTGTCTGCCTGCAGCAGTGTTATTGTCTACAATTTTGGCCGGAATCAGTCTGATTTCGGCCAAAATTGCTTTAATTACGGCCAAAATTTCCACCCGCGGCAGCCACTGCCGACAACTGCAGACTGACTGCCGTGCGGCCGAGGGGCTGCAGGGGCAGTGCAGCCGACCGCCCGGTCACTGCAAGTCGACATCGCCGTCGAAGCTGATATTGTCGCGCTCGCGGGCTCTGACGAAGATGGTGGCATGGCCAGTGGGATAGATGTCGACGGCATAGTAGTAGACGTCTTCCTGACTCTTGGCGTAGAATTCCACTCTGTTGACGCCATGCTTCTGGCGCGTGCGCCGCACATCAAGCATGCGCGTGGTGAAGTTGAGCCCCTGCGCCTGACTGCCGTAGCCCGCCGTCCAGGCTTGTCCGAAATAGGGCAGATAGCTCTCCACGGTGTCGCCGCGCAGCGTCAGGTGGAAGTCGGGCGTCACCTGGCGCGTACCGTAGCGCTGTGTGTGCATCGACCGTATGCTGATGGTCAGCCGACCGCTGTTCACGGCCTGCTCCACCTGTGCCTGACGGTATGCCTGCTGCTGGGCACGCTCAGCCGAAGTCATGCAGCTTGTGAGCATGACGAGGGCTGCCGCTGATATGAGTAAAATGCGTTTCATGCCACAAAGATACTATTTTTTTCTCTACATGACGCGCTTTAGTGAAATTATTTTGTAACTTTGCAGCAAAAAACAGATGATAAAGACATTTCTTACTGCAATGATGGTCGGCGCAGCCATGCTGACGCTGAACGCCCAGCCTGCCCCCTACACCACATCGGCTCACGACGAGATTGCCGCCAACCCCTGGCTGGCCGGCTCGAACTATGTAGACTACGACCGCCAGCTGCCCGACTTCAGCTACACCAAGGCGCCGAAGGGCTATGTGCCTTTCTACTTCTCACACTATGGGCGCCACGGAGCCCGCTGGCTCATAGACACCGACAGCTACGAGCGCGTGCTGCGGCCCCTGCGCAAGGCCCGCCTGCAGGGCAAGCTGACGCGCGAAGGGCAGGAGGCGCTCAGACTGATAGAGCTGTTCAACAAGACGACCTACAAGCGCTTTGGCGACCTGACCACCGTGGGCGAGCGGCAGCACCACGGCATCGGGCGGCGCATGGCCGAGCACTTCCCCGAGATATTTGTCAAGACGAAAGGCCTGCAGATTGACGCCCGCTCAACGACGGTGAACCGCTGCATCCTGTCGATGGTGGCTGAATGCGAGGAACTGATGGCTGCCAACCCCACGGCCCGCATTCACAACGACGTGAGTGACGCCCTGCAATACTACCTGAACCAGGACTGGAGCAAGCGTCTGCGAGAAACGGCGAAGAAGGGCGACCGCGTGCGCCACGACTTCAGCGAGACCCACACCCACCCCGAACGGCTCATGAAGGTGCTCTTCAACGACCAGCAATGGGCTGCCGACAGCGTCAGTCAGGGGCAGCTGATGCGCCAGCTCTTCGAGGTGGCCATCAACATGCAGAGCCACGACGACGGGCCCAACATGCTCCACCTCTTCACGAAAGACGAGCTCTACGACCTCTGGCGCATACAGAACGTAGGCTGGTATCAGAACTACGGCCCCTCGCCCTACACCGACGGCATCATGCCTTTCTCGCAGCAGAACCTGCTGACCAACATCATTGAGACGGCCGACACATGCCTGCGTAGCGGCAAGCCCCAGGCCACGCTGCGCTTTGGCCACGAGGTGTGCGTCATGCCCCTGGCCTGCCTGATGGAGCTGGGCACGTGCGGCGCACAGGTGAGCGACATGGAGCAGCTCGACAAGGAGTGGCGCAACTACCGCATCTTCCCCATGGCCTGCAACGTGCAGCTCATTTTCTACCGGCCTAAGAAGGGCCAGGGCGACATTCTGGTCAAGGCCCTGCTCAACGAGCGCGAGATGACCCTGCCCGTGGCACCCACCGCCAAGCCTTATTATTACCGGTGGACCGACCTGCGGGCCTACTGGACGAAAAAGCTCAGCGACTTCGGGAGATAAAGACAACGCCAACCAGCGAATAGGACCTTAATCGGTATTAATAGCATACAATCAAAATAATCTTTGCAGTAAACCATCAATTTAATACAAGCTATGAAGAAACTCCTTCTATTGGCAGCCCTATGCTGCGTGAGCCTTGCCTCGATGGCACAGTCGCAGTTCGGCGAAAAGCCCAAACTGGTCGTGGGCATCGTGGTCGACCAGATGCGCTGGGACTATCTAGACCGCTACTACGACCGCTTCTGTGAAGGCGGCTTCCGTCGCATGATAAGCGAAGGCTACTCGTGCAACAACTGTCTGATAAACTACGTGCCCACCGTGACGGCCATCGGCCACACTTCGGTATATACGGGGTCGACACCTGCCTTCCACGGCATATGCGGCAACAACTTCTACATCGACGGGAAGAAAGTGGTGTCGTGTCAGGACGACTCGGTGAGAGCCGTGGGCAGCGACACCAAGGCGGGCAACCGCTCGCCACGCAACCTGCTGGCCACTACCATTGGCGACCAGCTGCGCCTGCATACCGACTTCCGGTCGAAGGTTATAGGCATCTCATATAAGGACCGCGCTGCCATCTTCCCCGCCGGCCACTCGGCCAACGCCGCCTTCTGGCTCGACACCAAGGCGCTGCGCTTCATCACAAGCACCTACTATATGGACAAACTGCCCGACTACGTGGAAAAGATGAACAAAGCCATGCAGAAGAATAAAGAGGTGCAGAAGGCGGGTGAGCGCATCGGCTACACGCCGCTCTGCGGCACCATCACCACCGACATGGCCATTGCTGCCATCGACGGCGAGCAGCTGGGCCGAGGCGAAGTCACCGACATGCTGTGCATCAGCTACTCGCAGACCGACGTCATCGGCCATGAGTGGGGCACGCGCGGTGAGCGTACCGACGATGCCTACCTGACACTCGACCGCGACCTGGAGCGGCTGTTCAAGAAGCTCGACCAGCAGGTGGGCGCCGGACAATGGGTGGCTTTTCTCACCGCCGACCATGGGGCAGCCCACAACTGGAACTTCATGCGCGAGCACAAGCTGCCGGCCGGGCCTATCTACACAGGACAGGTAGTGAAGCTGCTGAACGAGCATCTGGCCAACACGCTGGGCGCCGCGCAACCAGTGGTGGCCGAGGAGATGAACTTCCGCTTCTTCCTCAACCATCAGGCCGTGGCTGAGCAGGGGCTTGACCTCAGTCAGGTGAAAGCTGCCGTTGCCGACCGCCTGAAGCAGGTGCCGCACATCGTCACTGCCGTAGACTGCGAGCAGCTGGCCACGGCTCCCCTGCCCGACCGTCTGAAGCAACAGCTGCTGCGCGGCTACTTCCCCGGCCGCTCGGGCGACGTGATTGCCATCCCCGAGCCACAATACTACCAATGGTGGGACACCGCGCCCTCTACCCACACTACCCATGGTGAATGGAATCCCTACGATGCTCACATCCCCTGCCTCTTTGTGGGGTGGAAGATTCCCCACGGGGCAACCAGTCGCGAGGTGCACATCGTCGACATTGCCCCCACCATCTGCCAGCTGCTCCACATTCAGCAGCCTAACTGCTGCATAGGTGAAGCCATCACGGAAATTACTAAGTGAGAAACGAAAACATGAAAGATGAAAATGAAGAAATGCAGTGTTCTTTTTTTTTGACTGCTTCTCATTTTCATCTTTCATTTCTTATTTATCCTCTCTCCTCCTCCTACCAGCGTGAGATGAGTTTCCCGATAGCCTCTTCGAGCGATACCGTGGGTTCTATGATGATGAAATCGCGCCAGAAAGCCGGGTCGCGGAAATAGTCGACACGGTCGTAGTATGCATCCTTGGCATCAAACGAGTCACGACGCGGAATGGGACGCACGTCTGCCGATGTATGGCCCGTGACGGCCATCTCGCATGTAGCCGTAAACGAGGTGGCAAACAGGCGCCGTTTCCAGTCGCAATTGAAGCGGAAGGTGCTGCGCATATAGCTGATGCGACTGACACTGCCATCAAACTGATAACTGACGACAAGCGACAGCTCGCGTGGCCTGAACCTGACACCTGCCGGTTTGCGCACAAGCATATAGTTGGTGGCTTTCTCCCTGTTGCTCATGTCGAGCTGCAACTCTGCACGGGTGAAGGCCAGTGTCTCGCAATCGATGAAGAGTTTGCCATAGTAGAGGGCATAAGGCTGGCTTACTAAGGGCGACATCTGTACCACATACTGCTCGCGGTCGCCAATATAGGTGGGCACGTCCATGGCAAACGTGTAGTTGTTGAGCTCTTCGCGGCTGAGCAGGAAGTCGCGGTTCTTCACCAAGTCGAGCTGCACGGGCGCCACGGGGCCACCCATCACCTTGACGCCCAGCGTGTCGCTCTGCTTCTGGCTGAGCAGACGGCGTCCTTTGACGATGGCCACGCGGTCGCGAAGATAACTGTCGGTACATCCCGTCTTGTACAGGTCTATCACGCCCTCGGCCACATAGATGAAATGGCGACGCTTCATGGCTGTCTCACGATAGAAGCCCTTCAGCAGCTCCGGCCGTCGGCTGTAGTTCTGGGGTATCTTCTCAATGGCGCTCTCCACCAAATGGCGGGCGTCTATGCCCAGCACCACCACCTCGCCAAGCTGTATGGTCGCCGGCGACAGCACCACGGAGAGCCCATCGGCACCACCGGCTGCCACCTTCAAGCGCTGCGACTTATAGCCCACGTGCGACACTTCTAATATGATAGGTGCATTGCCTTCAGGCAGCTTCAGCAGGAAGAAACCATCGTCGTTGGTGACCACCGAATGTCCGTCTGACGCAATGCTGACCTGCGACAGCCGCTCACCTGTAGGCCCATCGGTCACAAAGCCACTCACTTGCACCTGCTGGGCAAGAGACGCTACTGACAAAAAAATCAGCAAGAAAGCAGACCACAGACGACACATAGGCTCGAAGCATTGATTAGTTTTCGACTACAAAGATACAAAAAAAAAGGAAACCACCTCACAAAACGTCACTTTTTTTTCGATAATATCGCCAATGTATGGCAGCAAAGAATAAATTATAAGTAAATAAACAGGAACCGCCGACGGAATGTTACAAGTTGATTGATATTAACATTAATTAGTATGAGATTGTAACTCAATTTCATAAAAATGTACTAACTTTGCAATTGATATATTACAACCTAACCTTTAATCAATATGGCAACAACTAAGAAACAAGCAACAGTGAAGAAAACCGCCAGCAAGCGGCTTATGGGTTTGGAAGAGAAATATGGTGCACACAACTATCATCCGCTGCCAGTGGTGCTGAGCCGGGGTAAGGGCATCTACGTGTGGGACGTTGAGGGCAAGAAGTACTTCGACTTCCTCTCGAGTTATTCTGCAGTGAACCAAGGGCACTGTCATCCTCGCATCGTGAAGGCCCTGAAGGATCAGGCCGACAAACTCTGTCTGACCAGTCGTGCCTTCTATAGTGAGCCGTTCTGCGAATATGAGAAGTTCATGCACGACTTCTTCGGCTACGACCGCGTGCTGCCCATGAACACGGGTGCCGAGGGCGTGGAGACTGCCCTGAAGCTGGCCCGCCGCTGGGGTGCCGTGAAGAAAGGCATAGAGAACGACAAGATAAAGATTATCTGCTGCGAAGGCAACTTCCACGGACGCACCGTGACGGTGATTACCATGAGCAACGACCCCAGTTCGTATGCCGACTACGGCCCACTGACGCCTGGCTTCATTCGCATTCCATATAACGACCCCAAGGCTCTCGAAGAAGCCCTCAACAAGTATGGCGACGAGGTATGCGCCTTCATCGCTGAGCCCATACAGGGTGAGGCTGGCGTCTTCGTGCCTGACGAGGGCTATCTGAAGAAGTGCTTCGACCTGTGCCACCAGCACAACGTGCTGTTCATCGCCGATGAGGTGCAGACGGGTATTGCCCGCACGGGTAAGATGCTCTGCTCGGAGCACGACGGCATTCGTCCTGACATCGTCATCCTGGGCAAGGCTCTCGGCGGTGGCGTGCTGCCTGTCTCAGCTTGTCTGGCCGACGACGACATCATGCTCAACGTGAAACCGGGCGAGCACGGCTCTACATTCGGAGGATTCCCGCTGGCTGCCCGCGTGGCTATGGAGGCTCTGAAGGTGGTGAAGCGCGAGCATCTGGTGGAGAACGCCGAGAAGATGGGTAAGATATTCCGTGAGGAAATCATGAAGATCAACTCGCCCTTCATCGTGCAGGTGCGTGGTCGCGGTCTGCTGAATGCCATCGTCACGAAGCCCATCGGCAACAAGACGGCATGGGACATCTGCCTGCGCATGATGGAGAAAGGCCTACTGGCCAAGCCTACCCACGACGATATCATCCGCTTCGCTCCGCCGCTCGTCATCAAAGAGGCTGAGCTGCGCAAGGCTATCCAGATTATTAAGGAAACCTTCGAGGAGATGGCGTAGAGTTTATTTGTTCTTAGTTGTTTGAGTATTCTGTCAAACCTTTAACTATGAACTATAAACTTTGAACTATAAACTTTGAGCTATAAACTATAAAAGGAGTTAGGATCATGAGATGAATCCTAACTCCTTTACTTTGACGCAACCAGACTCGGCGGCCTTACTCCTTCACCACCAGCGTGCCGGTCTTGCCGCTCAAAGCCTCGCGGGCCTTCTCAAGCGACGTGATGAGAGCCTGTCCGCCCTCGGTGTTCTCCACGAAGCTCATGCACGACTCCACCTTGGGCAACATCGAACCAGGAGCAAAGTGACCTTGCTTGATATACTCGCGGGCCTGAGCCAGCGTCATCTGGCTGAGATCCCACTGATTAGGCTTACGGTAGTTAATCGACACACGGTCGACGGCCGTCAGGATGACGAGCATGTCGGCCTTCAGCTCAAGGGCCAGCAGAGCGCTGGCGCGGTCTTTATCGATGACGGCAGCCACACCCTCGTAGTCGCCGTCGCCCTTCTCCACCACAGGGATGCCGCCACCACCGACAGTGATGACCACATTGTGCTGACTGACGAGTTGCTCTACCACGGGCAGCTCAACAATCTTCTTTGGTATAGGTGAAGGCACCACTCGGCGATAGCCACGACCAGCATCTTCCACGAAGGTATAGCCGGTCTCCTTAGCCATGCGCTCGGCGTCTTCCTTGAAATAGAACATGCCTACGGGTTTTGTTGGTTTCTCGAAGGCAGGGTCGTTTTTGTCGACCACCACCTGAGTGACGACACTGGCCACAGAGCGGCGAATGCCACGGCGTGCCATCTCGCGGCCTACAGCCTGCTGCAGATGATAGCCGATGTAGCCCTGCGTCATGGCGCCACATTCAGGGAAAGGCATGAGCGGCGTTCCGCTGCCATTGTTGGCCGAATACTCAAAGGCCAGGTTCACCATGCCCACCTGCGGACCGTTGCCATGACCAATAACAACATCGTAGCCCTCTTCTACGAGGTCTACAATGGTAGATGCAGTAGTCTTAACAAGTTCCAACTGCTCCTGCGGCGTTTTGCCAAGGGCATTGCCACCAAGGGCAATAACAAGACGTTTGTTCATAGTAATAAAAAGGAAAAATGGCGGGAGTTAGCCAACTCTGTCGGCTAACTCCCGCGTTAACTCTAACAAGCGTTTCGTTCTCAGTATTATTTCAATGTAGCAAACATCACAGCTTTGATGGTGTGCATGCGGTTCTCAGCCTCATCAAACACCTTCGACTGCTTCGAACGGAACACCTTGTCGGTGACTTCCATCTCTTTCAGACCGAACTTCTCGTAGATATCCTTGCCGATGGTCGTCTCCAAATCATGGAACGAAGGCAGACAGTGGAGGAAGATAGCCGTCGGCTTAGCGTTGGCCATCACGGCGTCGTTCACCTGATAGGGGCTGAGGTGCTTGATGCGCTCTGCCCACAGCTCGGGAGCCTCACCCATGCTGACCCAGATGTCGGTGTAGATGACGTCGGCGTCCTTCGTACCCTCTTTCACATCATCGGTGAGGGTGATGGTGCAGCCGTTCTCCTTGGCAATCTCACGGCAAGTAGCCACGAGTTTCTCGTCGGGCATGTTCTCCTTCGGGCCGCAAGCCACGAAGTTAATGCCGAGCTTAGCCGAGACGACCATGAGCGAGTTTGCCACGTTGTTGCGGGCATCACCCATAAAGACCATCTTCAGACCCTTATAGTAACCGAAGTTCTCCTCGATGGTAAGCACATCGGCCAGCATCTGCGTGGGATGGAAATCTGTGGTCAGACCATTCCACACGGGCACGCCGGCATACTTGGCGAGGTCCTCGACAATCTGCTGGTCGAAGCCACGATATTCGATACCATCAAACATGCGGCCGAGCACCTTGGCAGTGTCTTCAAGCGACTCTTTCTTACCCATCTGCGACGAACCGGGATCGAGGTAGGTGACGCCCATACCCAGGTCGTTACCAGCCACTTCAAACGAGCAGCGGGTGCGGGTAGAGGTCTTCTCGAACAACAGGACGATGTTCTTACCGGTCAGATACTTGTGGGGTGTGTTAGTACGCTTAAGGTGTTTGAAATCCTTAGCAAGCTCCAGCAGATACTGGATTTCCTCAGTGGAGAAGTCGAGCAGTTTCAAGAAACTTCTTCCTGACAAACTTCTTGGCATAGTAGAAAATTGTTTGGTTTTAAAAAGGTTATTATTTATTTTAATGTAATTTCGTCGTGCGAAACGATGCGCTCACAGTAGTGGCAGCGCAGCGTTGTAGGCTCACTGCTCACCACATGGAAGTGAGTGGGCATAGGCTCGTTGTTGCAGATGCACTTGGGGTTGTTGCAGCGCACAATATCAATCAGATCCTCGTCGAGCACCACAGGACGCTTCTCCACCACTTTGTAATCGCGAATGATGTTAACCACTGCGTGCGGTGCGATGACGGCAATGCGGTTGAGCGTATCCTCAGGCAGGTTGACGTCGGCAATCTTGATGATGCCTTTCTTGCCCATGCTGCCGCTGTCGAGATTGTTGCCGATGGTGACGCTGTTCTGCATCTTGTCGAGCCCCAGCAGATTGACCACTTTGAACAGAGACGCACATGGTATATGGTCAATAACGATGCCGTTGCAAAGGGCGGCGACTGCCATTTCTTTCTGTTTCATATCTTATGAATTTAGACTGTTGACTGTTGAATAACTCTTCACTCAATTCCGAGTGCGCGGCAGATGAGGGCCTGACGCGCATAGAGGCCGTTGCGAGCCTGTTCGAAGTAGTATGCCTGGGGCGTATCGTCCACGTCCTGTGCGATTTCGGTGACACGTGGCAGGGGATGCAACACACGCATATTGGGCTTGCAGCCTTTCAGCATCGAGGCCGTCAGCGTGTACACGTTCTTCACGCGCTCATATTCCATGAGGTCGCTGAAGCGCTCACGCTGTACGCGCGTCATATAAAGGATATCAGTCTGGTTGATGATACGCTCGCTGAACTCAGTAGTCTCCTCAAACTCGATGCCCAACTGCTTGCAGTACTGCTTATACTGTTCGGGCATGCGCAGCTCATTGCATGCCACAAACTTGAAGCGGGGCTTGAAGAAGTGCATGGCTTCGAGCAGCGAGTGTACCGTGCGACCGTACTTCAGGTCACCCACCATGGTGATGGTCAGGTTTTCGAGCGTGCCCTGAGTCTGATAGATGGTATAGAGGTCGAGCATGGTCTGCGTAGGATGCTGGTTGCTGCCGTCGCCCGCATTGATAATGGGCACCTTCGACACCTCACTGGCATAGCGGGCAGCGCCTTCGAGCGGGTGGCGCATCACTATCAGGTCGGCATAGTTGGCCACCATCATGATGGTGTCTTTCAGGGTCTCACCTTTCGACTGGCTGCTGGTGCTGGCATCGCTGAATCCAATGACACGGCCTCCCAGACGGTTGACAGCGGTCTCAAAGCTGAGACGAGTGCGCGTCGACGGTTCAAAGAACAACGAGCCTACCACTTTGCCTTCCAGTATGCGCTGGTTGGGATTCTGTTCAAACTCTCTGGCCCGTTTCAAGAGCTTCAGAATTTCTTCCTTTGTTAAATCCGTAATGGAAATCAAATTGCGTTTTTGCATACCTTTCAGTGATTTTTGCGTGCAAAGTTAGTGAAATTCCCGCATCTATCAGCACGAGGCGGCAAAAAAAATGTTAAAGCAAAAAAAAACTTTTTGCGTTGTACGATATTTCATTTTTTAATTGTAAATTTGCACGGAAGAAAAACGAATATAAAAACATACGACATTATAAAAACCTAACCAAAAACAGTTATGAACAATTCGGTTATCACATTCCCCGTGCCGGCCAACGAGCCGGTGAAAGCCTATCTGGCCGGTTCGCCAGAGCGTGTTGCACTCGAAAAAGAACTGGAGCGCCAAAGCAACATGGTGGTTGACATTCCCATCATTATCGGCGGCAAGGAGATACGCACCGGAGACACAGGCCAAGTGACCTGTCCTCACGACCACAAGCATGTGCTGGCCACCTATCATAAAGTAGGAAAGAAAGAAGTGGAGCTGGCCATCGAGACGGCCATGAAGGCCTGGCAGGAGTGGAGCCGCACCCCCTGGACCACCCGCGCCGCCATTGTGATGAAGATGGCCGAGTTGCTGGCCACGAAATATCGCCCTATCATGAACGCAGCCTGCATGCTCGGCCAGAGCAAGAACATCTACCAGG
The DNA here is from genome assembly GCA_017934525.1 of Prevotella sp. Taxonomy (GTDB): domain Bacteria; phylum Bacteroidota; class Bacteroidia; order Bacteroidales; family Bacteroidaceae; genus Prevotella. The sequence goes on along the minus strand of JAGBJJ010000008.1, from coordinate 45,761 downwards.
CTGAGATTGACTCGGCCTGCGAGACCATCGACTTCTTCCGCTACAACGTGCACTACGCCTCGAAAATCTACGCCATGCAGCCCAAGGACGGCTCGATGCAGCTGAACCACACGGAGTACCGCCCGCTGGAGGGTTTCGTGCTGGCCGTCACGCCGTTCAACTTCACATCGATTGCCTCCAACCTGTGCATGACGCCCGTGCTGATGGGCAACGTGGCCATCTGGAAGCCCTCGACCACGGCCCTGCTCTCCAACTATTACCTGATGCAGCTCTACAAGGAAGCCGGTCTGCCCGACGGTGTGGTGAACTTCCTGCCCGGCAGCGGTGCCCTCATCGGCGAGGTGGCCACGCAGTCGAAGCATTTCGCCGGCATCCATTTCACGGGTAGCACGGCCACGTTCAAGAGCCTCTGGATGCAGGCCTGCTCCAACCTCGACAAATACGTCAGCTATCCGCGCCTTGTGGGCGAGACGGGCGGCAAGGACTTCATCTTCGTGCATCCCTCGGCCGACCCGAAGGCTGTGGCCACGGCAGCCTTCTGCGGTGCCTTCGAGTTCCAAGGGCAGAAGTGCTCGGCCGCTTCGCGCATGTATATTCCGAAGTCGATGTGGGCCGGCGTGCTGGCCGACATGAAGCACATGGCTGCCGAGGTGAAGATGGGCGACGTGAAAGACCCCATGAACTTCATCAACGCCGTCATCGACGAGGCTTCGTTCGACAAGTGCAAGTCGTACATCGACTACGCCGCAGCCTCAGCCGACGCCAAGATTGTGCTGGGCGGCAAGTGCGACAAGACCGTGGGCTGGTTTGTGGAGCCGACGGTCATCGAGACCACCGACCCCCACTTCAAGTCGATGGAAGAAGAAATCTTCGGCCCCATCATCACCGTCTATCCTTACGATGACGACAAGGTGGAGGAGACCGTGAAACTGTGCGACGAAACATCGCCTTACGGACTGACAGGTGCCGTCTTCGGCCGCGACCGTCTTGCCGTGGAGAAGATTACCGAGCAGCTGAGCTATGCCGCCGGCAACTTCTACATCAACGACAAGCCCACCGGTGCCGTGGTCGGCATGCAGCCCTTCGGCGGAGCCCGCGCCAGCGGCACCAACGACAAGGCCGGCGGCGAGTTCAACCTCATCCGCTGGATTATCCCGCGCGTCATCAAGGAGACGCTCGTGTCGCCCACGGACTATCGTTACACCTACCTAAAATGATATTCATTGACCTTTGAGCATTGAGCATTTGTTTACCCCACAAGGTGCAGCCAATGCCCAATGCTCAATGGTCAATCAAATAACGACTATGGAAACAAAAAACATAACACCCTGTAAAGTCAACGTCGCCTCGGAAACGGGGCGTTTAAGAGCAGTGCTGCTGTCGCGCCCCGGCATCGAGGTGGAGCGCATGACACCCCTGAACGCAGCGCAGGCTCTCTATAGTGATATCCTCGACAAACCGACCGTAGACAAGGAATACGGTCTTTTCAGCGGCATCCTGGAACGCTGGACGCAGGTCTACTACGTGCGCGACATCCTCGAGGTGCTGCTCAACGACGAAGAGGTGCGTCGCCACCTCGTACTCGACAGCCTGCGCCACGACCGCCGCACATCGCAGATGAACAATGGCGAGGAGCTCTTCGAACGCCTCATGTCGCTTAGCCCCTCCGATCTGGCCCGCGTGCTCATCGAGGGTCTGGAGCGCGAGAACTGGGACGGCTTCAGTGACGACCGCTACCTGCTGAAGCCGCTCTACAACCTCTTCTTCACCCGCGACGCCTCCAGCACGGTCTACAACCGTGTGCTCATCAACTCGATGTCGTTCGAGGTGCGCGAGCGCGAGACACTCATCTACGAGGCCATCTTCCGCCATTTCTTCGGCGTGGAGCTGCTCAACGCCTCGCAGTGGAACCCGCTGGCCCACACCGAGGGCGGCGACGTGCACATTGCCGCGCCCGACCTGCTCTGCATCGGCGAGGGCATACGTACCAATTCGAAGGGCATCGACTATCTGGCACAGACCTTCGCCCGCGAGCGCGACCATTTTAACATACTGGTGCAGGAGCTGCCCTACGAGCCCGAGTCGTTCATCCACCTTGACATGGTGTTCACCTTCCTGGGCAAGCACCAGTGCATGGCCTTCGAGCCGATGCTGAAGAAGCAGGGTCTCTTTGCCGGCAAGGCTACCACGCTCATCAGCATCGACGGCGGCAAGGTGACCTACCACGAGGTGCCCAACATCCTGGAGGGTCTGAAGAAGCTGGGTTGGGAGATGGAACCCGTCATCTGCGGCGGCAGCGACTCATGGATGCAGCTGCGCGAGCAGTGGCACAGCGGCGCTAACTTCTTCTCGCTCGGCGACGGCAAGATCATTGGCTACCGCCGCAACACGCGCACCATCGACGCCCTCGACCGTGCCGGCTTCGCCGTGCTCAATGCCGAGGACATCGTCAGCGGAAAGGTCGACATGACGAAGTACGACAAGTTCGTGGGTGCCTTCCCCGGCAGCGAACTGCCTCGTGCCGGTGGCGGTGCCCGCTGCATGACCATGCCTATCCTGCGCGACTAAGCGCTTTCGTATGTTGGGCGGATGTGAAACTTAAATCAAAAAAAAAGACATGAAACATCGTCACCCCGTCATCGTATTCCTACTGCTCACGCTGTCGTCCGTGCTGGCCAGCATAGGCAGCTACAACACAGCGGCCACACGGGTCGACCGCGATTTGCAGCAGGCTCTGGGACTGACGCTACAGCAGCAGCGGTCTGACGTCATCACGCCCGACACCATCCGCACCTTCAACAGCTATCTGCAGCAGGAAGCGCTGCGCGGCCAGGCCGTGCTATCGCTGGTGTGCGAGGAGCGCCGCAACGCTTCTAAAGCCACCATCGAGGCCCACTGTCCGTCGTCGGTAGTGCTGCGCATGAGCGACCAGCGTCCGGCCCTCGCCCTGATGTCGATGGCCTTTGTGTGGGCTCTCGGCTGTGGCGTCAGGCGCCGCCAAGGTGCTCTGCCACGGCCTGTGTCGTCTGCCGGGCGTGAGCTGGGCGGGCTCATGCTTTCTGAACGGGATGACCGTTTCTTCACTACCGCCGGCACCGAGGTGAGGTTCACCCCCATGCAACACCGGTTGATGGTGATGTTCTTCCATGCTGACGACCACCGGCTGCCGAAGCAGGACATCTGCGAGACGCTCTGGCCGAAGAAAGGCGATGCCAACGAGACGCTCTATACGCTCGTCCGCCGTCTGAAATCGGTGCTCGAGACCCAGACACAGCTCACCATAGTCTGCGACCGCAGTCGCGCTTACCAACTGACACTGAGCGAGTTGCAGTGATATCAGACAAATGTCAGACAAATGTCAGGCATTGTTCACATAGATTTAAAGAACTGAGTGTTATCTTTGCACCCAGTTCTTTTTTATGTCTATGAAGAAAACCACATTGCTCATCGTGCTCTGCGCCGCCATGCAGGTGCAGGCACAGGAAGGCGTGACACTCAAAGAGGTGGTGGTGGATGGCACCCGCACGGTGCAGCTGGCCGACCGCCAAGTTATTTACCCCACACGCCAACAGCGCGAAGCGGCCACTTCGGGCTACTCACTGCTGCAGCAACTCGGTCTGCCCCACATCCGCATCGACGCAGCGGCCCATACCATCGCGGCACTGAACGCCACGGGTACTATCGAGGTGCGCATCAACGACGTGGCGGCCACGAAGGATGACCTGCTGAGCCTCGACATGCAGGCCGTGGAGGCCGTTGAGTTCATCGACCATCCCGGTGTACGCTACGGCGAGGGAGTGGCTTACGTCATCAACATCAAGGTGAAGCATCCCGTGAGCGGCTACGCCCTGGGAGCCGACCTCTCACAGGCGCTGACCCACCGTCGCGGCGACGGCTCGCTCTACGCCAAGTGGAACATGGGCCGCGACGAAGTGGGCGCCAGCTACAGCGCCGACTACAGCCACGACCGCGGCACACGCTCTACCGAGCACACCACCTACGCAATGGCCGACGGCACCGTGGCCGACGTGCTGCGCAGCACCCTCGGCTCCGACGAGCGCAGCCGCCACCATGCCCTTCAGCTCAGCTACAGCCTTGCCGATTCGCTCTGCGTCTTCCAGGCGCGGCTGAACCATAGTCAGCCCATCGGTACGGAGCGCACCGTGCGCGACCGCCTGACAGCCGTCAACGGCCTGTCTTCCGCCTATGCCGACCACAACCACAGCCGCACGAAGCGACCTTCGCTCGACCTCTATTTCCACCGTCGGCTGCCCCACCGCCAGGAACTGACAGCCAACGTGGTGGGCACATACATCGATACCCGCGACCACACGGAGCGCAACGAGCTGACACCTTACATATACCACACGCGCGGGAAGACCTATACCATCTGGAGCGAGGCCGTCTACGAGAACCACCTGCCGCTCTTCAACGTCTCGGCTGGCGCACAGTGGATTCAGCGCTACAGCGACAACGTCTATGAAGGCGCTGCCGACGCCCACAACCGCATGCACACCTCGGGACAGAACCTCTTCGGACAGCTCAGCGGACGCCTGTGGCAGCAGCTCAGCTATGTGGCCGCACTGGGCGTCAGTCGCCGCTACTTCCGCCAGGCTGACAACCGGCAGACGTTTCTGCTCTGTAGGCCGAAGCTCTCGCTGGGTCTGCCCTTTGGCCACGGCTGGCGACTGAAGTATGACTTCGAGATAGCGCAACACATGTCGCAGATAGCACTCATCAGCCAGGTGTCCATCAAGCAGAACGCCTTCGAGACGCTCGTGGGCAACCCCGACCTGAAGCCCAACCGCGTGACGAGCCACGAACTGCGCCTGAGCTACACCAAACCCAGGCTGATGCTCGAGCTGAAGGGCTACTGCCGGATGAACTTCGACTGCAACATGGAGAAGACCGTGCGCCTCGCCGACACCGACGCACCGGCAGACATCGGCACGCCTTTCCTCAACACACAGGCCAACCAGAAAGGCTGCCACTTCTTTGTAGTACAGCCTTTCGTGCAGTGCGACATCGTGCCCAAACGCCTCTCGCTCACGGCCTACGCCGGCTTCTACCGCTACTTCAACTACGGCGACGACTACACCCACACCTACAACGCCGTCAACGGCGCCGCCTGGCTGCAAGCCTACCTGGGCCGCTTTACGCTGATGGCCTACGCCGACAACGGCTACAACTGGATGGAAGGCGAGAATCGCGGTCATCAGGCTCCTTTCTGGCAGCTCAGCGCCACCTGTCGCGTCTCATCCCAGCTGCAACTGTCGCTGCGTTGCTCGCGCCCCTTCAGTGCTCATCCTGCCGACATGAAGACCGACATACTGAACCGCTACATCCACCGCCACTACGTCTCCACAAGCGCCTCGCAGGGCAACCTGATGATGCTCAACCTGACGTGGAACATGAGCCACGGCCGCCAATACCGCGACATCAACCGCACAATGAACCACCGCGATACCGAGACGGGCATTCTGAAGTAAGCCCATTCCAACATGACGGGAATGGATTTTGGCCAGAATTGATTAAATTTCGGCCAAAATCCATTTTATTCCGGCCAAAATTTCGCACAATCATTTTGCAACGCTTTTTCCTTCCTCAGACAATGGAAAGATCGTTGTATCGTTTTTTTTTATAGAAAACAGAGTACTGTTTCATTTATAATATATACCTTTGCACTCGCAATTGGTTTCTTCGATAGAAGAATGAAAAGGGAACAGGGGTGAGAATCCCCGACTGTCCCGCAGCTGTAAATCGCCATATTGACAGGCGCGAACACTACGTCACTGACATCATTGGGAAGACGTTCGCGAGAGCCTTGGCGACAAGTCAGAAGACCTGCCTCTTGCACCAACAGGAAGCCCGCACCTCTGGGGTTAGGTGCCGACGACCACCTTTTAGGATACAAAGAAAAGCAACAATGAGGAGAAAAACACTCATGGGGTTGTTGCTGTTAGCTATTGCCGCACGTGGCGCAAGCCTCACGCCGGCACCGGCCGACAGCACTGGCACCCGTCATCACCTTGACTCGCTGCAGCACGTGGGCGAGGTGGAGGTCTATGGCAAGCGGCCCATAGCCACGTCGCAGACGCTGCGCGGCGCCGACCTGCAGGCGCTGTCGACAACCACCGTGGCCGACGCGCTGAAGTATTTCGCCGGCGTGCAGATCAAGGACTACGGCGGACTGGGCGGACTGAAGACCATCAACGTGCGGTCGCTCGGCGCCCAGCACGTAGGCGTCTACGTGGACGGCATCCGCATCACCAACGCCCAGAACGGCACCGTCGACCTGGGCAAGTTCTCACTCTCGTCGATGGAGTCGGTGGCGCTCTACAACGCCAACAAGCTCGACAACTGCCAGTCGGCCTCGGAGTATGCTTCCGGCGCCACGGTCTATCTGCGCACACGCCGGCCCGTGAAGGACTCGCTCTCGGTGCAGCTGCGGCGCGCCTCGTTCTCTACATGGACGGCCAAGGCCAACGGGCAGTTCGTTGTTCACAGTTCAAAGCTCAGCGTGCTTAATGGCTTGCGGGGCTTCATCGACGGCGAGTGGACCGACACGCGGGGCGACTATCCCTTCCGCTACCGCTCCGAGTTTGAGGACACCGTGGGCCGGCGCGCCAACAGCGACATACGCTACGGCCGCGTGGAGGGGGCGCTCTTCAAGGGCGGCTTCTCGTCGCACATCTATTATTACGACTCTGAGCGCGGCTGTCCGGGCGGCATCGTGCGCCGGCTGAGCGACAAGTATATCAACGTGGGGCGCGAGTGGGACCGCGACTTCTTCGTGCAGGCCAGCTTCAACCACGAGTTTGCGGGCCACCACCGCGTGAAGGCCAACGCCAAGTACACCAACGAATACCTGCGCTACTGCACCGACTACCCTGAGAACCAGAACACGGCACGCGTCAACAACCACTACCGACAGGAGGACGGCTATGGCGCCCTCTGCTATGGCTACATGCCGTGGCCGTGGCTGTCGCTCTCCACAAGCTACGACGTGCGCTACAGCAAGCTGGCGGCCGACCTGAAGAAGTTCTCCACCGTGCACCGTCTCGACCAGAAGGAGGTGGTGGCCGCACAGATGAACGCGGGCGGCATCCAGGCTGCTGCCTCAATGCTCCACCAGCACCTGCACGACTTCACCATCGCCCATGTGGGTGCCGCCGACCCGCTGGACCGCTGGACGCCCGCCGTCTCGGTTGCATACACCTTTCAGACTTCAGGCTTCAGACCTCAGACTTCTGACTATAGACCACAGACTATAGACCAAAGACTACAGATTTCTGACTATAGACCACAGACTTTTGAACAAAAACAACAGACTTTAGACTATAGACCACAGACTTCTGATTCCAGGCATGTCAGGTATCATAGTGAACTCACCCTGCGAGCATGGTACAAGAAGATTTTCCGTGCCCCCACACTCAACGACCTCTACTATACGCAGGTGGGCAATCGCAACCTGCAGCCCGAGTACACCAAGCAATGGAACATCGGCGCCGAATGGCACTGGTCTAAAGAATACACTCCCTCAGAAAAGTCTAAAGTCTATAGTCAAAAGCCTGAAGTCTATAGTCAAAAGCCTGAAGTCTATAGTCAAAAGCCTGAAGTCTATAGTCAAAAGCCTGAAGTCTATAGTCAAAAGCCTGAAGTCTATAGTCAAAAGTCTGAAGTCTATAGTCAAAATCCTGAAGTTTATAGTCAAAAGCCTGAAGTCTATAGTCAAAATCCTGAAGTCTATAGTCAAAATCCTGAAGTTTATAGTCAAAAGTCTGAAGTCTATAGTCAAAAGCCTGAAGTCTATAGTCAAAATCCTGAAGTTTATAGTCAAAAGTCTGAAGTCTATAGTCAAAAGTCTGAAGTCTATAGTCAAAAGCCTGAAGTCTATAGTCAAAAAACTATGGTCAGCCTTGACCTACAGGCCGACGTATACCAGAACAAGATAGAGAACCGCATTGTCTGCCTGCCGCTGAAGGGCACCTACTCGTGGTCGATGATGAACTACGGCTACACCTTCTGTCGCGGACTGAACGCTACGGTCTCCGCCCATTACCTGCGCGGCGCGTGGTCGGCCACGCTGATGTCATCACTTACGTGGCAGGACGACCTGAACCGCACCGACCCCGGCGACGAGGACACCTACAACATGCCCATCTGCTATTCGCCCAGGCTGAGCTACACACTGACGGGCATCATCGGCTGGCGCACGCTGCAGCTCACCACCAGCTATATGCACGTGGGCGAGCGCATGTGGAGCTATGCTGACCCAGAGGACATCCTGAAGCCTTATAACAATGTGGACATGAAGCTGTCGTACACGCATTCCGCCGCTCATCTCTCACCTCTCACCTCTGTCGGCCTCTGTCTCGAGGTCATCGACGTGCTCAACGAACAATACGAACACCTGCCGCGCTACCCGCTGCCCGGTCGAAACTACAGACTAACACTAACACTTGGAATATGAAAAAGAAATGTCTACACAAGCTGCTGATAAGTTTATCATTTATCACTTGTCACCTATCATTTAGCGCTGCACAAGAGCGCATCATCCTGCTCAATGAAGGCAACTGGCAGGCTGACAACGGGCGCATCAGCTACTTCGAAGACGGCCGCGTGGTGAGCAACCAGTGGTTTCGCGACAAGAACGGCTTCAAGCTGGGCGACACGCCCAACGACATCATCCAGATCAATGACAACCTGATTGCCATCGCCCTGAACTGGAGCAACATCATTCAGTTCATCAGCACCGACGGCACGGCTGTGGCAGCCACCGAAGACGTGCCCAACAACCGCAAGCTATGCACCGACGGTCGCTATGTCTACGTCTCGAGCTACGGCCATGAGTGCGGCACCGTGCAGGATATGAAGTATTTCGAGAAAGGCTATGTGGCAAAAATCGACACGCAGGGCGGCTACCGCGTAGTGGCAGCCACCGAGGTGGGTTTCGAGCCGGAGGGCATCGCCCTCTATCGCGGCCACCTCTTTGTAGCCAACACGGGCGGCTATGCCTTCCAGGAAGACCACGAGTATGAGACCACCGTGAGCATCCTCAATGCTGAGACCATGCAGGTGGTGAAGACCATCGACACCCACCAGATCAACCTCTACGGCAAGATGTCGCAGAGCGGGCGCTACCTGCTCATCAACTCGCCCGGCGACTACTACGACACGCCCGCTTGCTGCCTCGTCTTCGACTGCGACAAGGCGCTGCAAGATGCTGCTGCCGCCGACTGCTTCGTGCGCCTCGGCTGCGCCGCCACCTACAACTGCACGCTACGCGACGGCCGCTTCCTGGCCATCGGCTCACGTTTCTCTTACTACACCAGCGAGTACACCTTTGACTACAACACCATCGACCCCGCCGAAGTGATGCGCACCCGTGGCGCCGGCGGCACCGAACAGGTGCTCATAGGCGGCACCATACTTAGCGACATCCAGCAGATGCAGATGCCCTACGGCATCTATCAGAACCCCTATACGGGCTACGTCTATGCCACTGATGCCGGTTCGTTCGCTGCTGCCGGGCAGCTCTACCAATGGAGCCCCGACGGGCGACTCTTAGGCAAGCACAAAGTCTACATCAACCCCGCCCACTTCCTCGCCCTGCCACCAGACGGCCAGCAGTTCAGCGCCGTCGAGACGGTCGGCTGGCGTCCGTCGTCGGCTGCCGCCCGTCTGTCCGGCTATGACCTCCTGGGCCGCCCAGCCAACAGTCGCCTCGGCGTCCGCGTGCAGCATGACCGCAAGATCATGGCGAGGTGAAAAAAAGATGGGCCTTCTACGCGTTGAATTCTATTTTTTTTATTAACATATTTCTTAACATTAACAAAAAAACTATGAAGAAATTATTTACTTTCATGGCTTCATGCCTGATGGTTCTGAGCGCAGGCGCCCAGAACTCAGTCACCCTCACATTTGAAGACAGTCAGTACCAACAAAACAACCCGGACGTTGCAGGCTACTGGACGTCGCGCATCGACACCCCCCAGTATGGAGGCGAACTGCTCTATGGCGAAAACCATGGCGACACTGCAGCCGTCTACACTAATGCCAACTATCGCTGGTACGACAATAATGGCACCCAGCTTTATTCTGAGTTGCCCGAGAACTATGGTTTCCACATGTTTTGGGGTGGCGGTCACGCCATTTCGAACTATTGGAACGGCAACATCAACGAGGGCGACTACATGCACCAGCTGTCTGTCTATGTGCCTGACAACGCTTCAAGCGGACAGGGCGGACATGGGCACAACGGCTCCGACAACTTCTGTGTCCACTTCGGTTATATGGACGGCTCTGCCTACAATGGAACAGAGAACCTGCCGTTTGTCACATTTAGGGACGGCGTTGCACGTTACATCGACAGCATGTGGATTAACAACACCACCTACAACGTCAATTGCATGCTGCGCGGTAATACTCTGACGGAACCGATAAGTAAAGATGACGTATTGTATATTGAAGCTACTGGATATGACGGAAACAGCCTCATGTATCAGAAAATCTTCTCACTGCTCAAAGATGATCTTACACCGATAACAGACTGGACTAAATGGAATTGGAATAGTGATGACGAGAACTATCCTGTAACCAAAGTAGATTTTAATATCAAAAGCACTGTTGATAATGGATATGGCTTCTCATTGCCTGCCTATTTTGCATATGATGACGTTACTGTGAGAACACCGGTTGCTGCAGCCCGCACGGCTAAGGCTGTCCGAAAGATTGAAGCAGCAGAAGGCGAGAAATATATCGAGATAAAGCTGAGTGGTCAAGATGAGAATTATAAGCCTGTGCCTTTGTATGGCATTCCTACAGGTGATGTTCCCGAAGGTCTGGCCATTGAGGTCGAATCAGATGGCACAATGCCTTCACAGTTGGGAAAAAACGAGACTCGCAAGGTTAAAATAACCGGGTTGCCTGAAGGCACAATCATCACCAGACTTGCAGCCAAAGTTGGAACGATGAGTACCGCTATGGGAGCAGGCCGGATGAAGGCTTTTATTGATGGTGAAGAAGTGGGGCAAATAGCCTGGTGTGCTAGCAATATGAAGGGTGTTACCAATGATTATGGTCAAAAAGTAGGTACAGCCGATGACCTTGAATTCGATTTCTATGAAGATGCCGTAACAACGTGCAATGAATCTGTCGAATTCTTTGCTGAAAATGTAAGTATTGAAGAAAAACCGGTTCTAACTCAAACTGTCAATTTAAGACGCTATTACATCTTCTATACTAATGGTGAAACTACTGGTATTACGGAACTCAATAAGGCTAACAACTCTGGTGCCGAGCTCTACACCCTGCAGGGCCTCCGCGTCGTTGCTCCCGTGAAGGGCCAGGTGTACGTAAAGAACGGCAAGAAAGTCATTTTCTGATAAAAGCACCCAATGCTGCGCAAGGGCTCTGTGCCCATGCGCAGCATTTTCACCTCCCCCACCCAGACTCCTCAGAGGGCGTCAGGAAAAAAAGAAATCCATTAACTATATGCATATGAAACAACAACTACTTGTAATCATGGCTTCGCTGACTATAGCGGGCAGCGCACAGGCCGAAACGGTGAAGGTGACGATGGACCGCACATCGCCCTTCATGACGCTCTGCCACAAGGCTACGGGCGAAGCGGTCAGCACTGGTGTGCCTGAGGGCATGACCTACACCTTCGAGGCGGCCCCCGGCAGCTATGTGATGACGGCCTACGCCAAAGACACAACCACCGTGACGGGCACCATCGTGCTCAACGTGCTGAGTGCGGATGAGGAGTTTATCATCAACACCTGCACCATCGGCGCCCTCAACGCAGGATGGGTGATTGACGAAGACTACACCGTCAGCGTCGACGTAACGACGCGCGAGGGACAAGCCGTGGAACAGACCCTGGGCCACAGCACCACCGCCGGGCGCCGCACCTTCCTGGCCTTCAACGGCAACAGCTTCCACGCCGCCTTCATCCCCAACGAGGCACACCAGCAGGAGGGCTACATGACGCGCTACAAGCAGGGCACGCTCACCGGCGGCATCAACGTGCTGGAGACCATCACCATGGGTTACGACTACACCGTGACCCTGCCAGCCGATGCTCACTTCTTCATGGGCATCAAGACAACCCACTACGTGCCTTTTACCGAGGTGATGCCCGACAAGACCGACACCGAGGGCGACCTGCAGACGCTGACCTTCCGCCTGGCCGCCAATCAGGCCTATAACTTCCGCACATGGAAGGAGGGAAAACTGACGCAGGGCGGCTACTTCACCATGAAGGCCGATGAGGCGCATCGGCCACAGCTCGCCTTCACCGAGGCCGACTACGAGGCCTTCGACCCGCATGCCGTGAAGCACGACGTCACATGGAACGGCGGCTACGAGACGGGCGACATCCTGCTGAACATCAACGAGCGTGGACACCTGCAGCTCGGCGTCGGCCAGACCTTCGATGCCCTGGCTATGCGCTCGTGGCAACTCACCGACACGCAGACCAATAACTACTTCCTGGAACCCGACTTCCACTACACCGTCGTCGGCCTCGACGGCCAGCCCTCCGAGGGTGTCATAGAAATCGATGATGACACGACAGGACCATGGACTACCATCCGGGCCGTGGGCCAAGGAACAGCCATCGTGCTCGTCACCTACGATGCCATAGGCCTTAATTACTACGAGAACGGCAAGACCGAGCGCAAGCCCTACATGGGCGGACAATACTGGAGCGCCATCTGGCCGGAGAACACCGCCGTCTACGTGGTCAGCGTGGGCGACGAGATGACGGCGATGGAGCCCAACATGACGATCAACGAAGCCTATAACGAGGGCATGAAGAAGCTGGCCGGAAAATATGTCGACGCCGAGCACGACGTGTTCTACTACTTAGACACCGACGAAGGCTATTCCTACACCTTTACTCCGACAGGCGTGGCCACCGTGCAGATGGCCCGCCCGCAGATAGGCGAGCGCATGGCTACCTACAACGGTTTTTCCGACGAGGGCGTGACGCGTCACGCCGACGGCTCTTACACCTTGCTGCTGAAGGAGGGCCGACAGATTGTGCGCCTCAGCGACGCACAAGGCAACGCCGTCTATCAGGTGCTGACGGCCAAGCGCTGCCACCGCGACATCGTAAACACCTCGCGCCCCGGCAGCCACATCTTCCAGCCGGGCGACAAGGTGAAGATACAGTACAGCGGACTGCGCCATCCGGCCAACAAGCTGGCAGGCATCTACAACATGTCGGCCTACGTCACCTACAACGGCACGCCCAACGGCACATCGCTCATCCTGAGCCCCAACCAGTACACCTTTGGCTCGGCAGTATCGGCACAGACCGTCACCATCGACATACCGGCCGACTATGATCTGAGTCAGAACACGGAAATAGTGTTGAGCGATGGCGTCATCCAAGTGAACGGCTACGGCGACCCCGTAGGCAACCACCGCAACACCACGCGACAGGCCGGACGCTCGCCTAACTTCACGGCCGTGGCCCACAAAACCTACTTCGGCGCACTGCCTGACGTGTGTATCAACCTGCAGCCCGTGCGCACCTTTACCGTCAGGATCGAGTCCAACGTAGAAGGCGCTGTCTACAGCTTCGCACCCGAGGTGACCGACAACGGCGACGGCACCTACAGCGCCACCTACGGCACCTATAACGTCACTGCCAGTAAGGCGGGCTACCGCTGCTATCGCGGGGAGTTCACCATAGCTGACGATGCCGAGGGCGAACAGGTGGTACACGTAGAGATGCTGCCGGTTGACATTGCCGCCGCATGGGACGGCATGACGGCGACAGAGCCTATCAAGGACGATAACAATGTCTACCAGATTGGCACCGGCGCCGAACTGGCCTGGTTTGCCATGCACGTGAACAATGAGCAGGACTATACGGCAAAAGCCGTGCTCACGGCCGACATCGACCTGGGCGACTACGACTGGACGCCCATAGGCGGACAGAACAAGACGGCGGGCTACCGCGGACAGTTTGACGGACAGGGCCACATCGTCAGCGGACTTTACATTGATCAGCCCGCGGCTACGCATCAGGCTCTCTTCGGTATCATCTGCGGCCGCAGCAACTTCTACGACGAAGAAGGCAACGTAGCCATGGTGAGCCGCCTGACAGTGGAAGGCCGCGTCAGTGCCCGCCAATACGTGGGAGGCGTGGTGGCCTTCCAGGGCCTTGACTGCATCGTTGACCGCTGCGTGAACCGTGCCGACATCGCAGCCAACTATGCCCATGCGGGTGGCGTGGTGGCCTTCCAGGAGGAATACTCGGCGGCCTGCACCAACAGCTACAACGAGGGCACCGTCACAGCCCCGACCAACGCCGGCGGCGTGGTGGGCAGCAACTTCATCGCCTCCACCGTGACCAATGTGTTCAGCACCGGCGAAGTGGTCTGCCCAAGAGTTGCCGGAGCTTGCGTGGGCGGTGGTTACACCAAGAAGAATGTGACAAATGCCTTTGCCACCCGCGAATACAGCGTCACTGAGGGCAACACCCTCGTCAGCGATGAGCAGATGCAGGGCGGCCACGTGGCATGGATGCTGGGTGAAGCCTTCGGCCAGCAGCTTGGCACCGATGCGCACCCCGTGCTCGACGGTCCGAAGGTATTCAAGGTGGTCTACACCACTAATCTCACTGCCGACATCGACTCGCTCTACACCAACGGTCAGCTGCCTGTCCTGCCTGACGTGGACGGCATGACGCCCACATGGTTCAGCAGCCCCGACGGCGAGCCTGTCGGCGAGGTGAACAGCGACACGACACTCTACGTCAGCTATGCCAAGCCTACTGCCATAGCCTCAGCTGCACAGGCTGAGCCGTCTGACGGCACGGTCATCTACAACCTGCAAGGCTGGCGCCAGAATCATCCTGTCAAAGGCTATGTATATCTGAGAAGAGGAAAGAAAATCATTGCAAGATAAATGACACAGCTTATGGAACTGAGACAACTGCGCTATTTCATCAAACTGGCCGAGGTACTCAACTACTCTGCTGCTTCACGAGAACTGTTCATCACACAGAGCACGCTGTCGCAACAGATCATCAACCTTGAGGGAGAGTTTGGCGTGCGACTTTTCAACCGCAACAGCCACGCCGTAAGCCTCACGCCAGCCGGTGAGGTGCTGCTGCCGCTGGCCCAGGCAACGCTCGATGCGGCCGACCGTTGTCGCAAGAGCATGGAAAAGGTGTCGACGATTGAGAAGTCGCGCATCATCAAGCTGTAATGACTCTGACAGATAACACCGCAACAAAGAAAGAGGTGCTACCCTTCCGCAGGGCAGCACCTCTTTTTTATTTCAGCTAAATACTGACGCTTTTTACTTCATCTCCTGAATGATCTTGCCACCCTCCTCAAGGGCCTGCATGTTCAGGGGGATGAGGCCGTGGTGACGCTCAGGCAGTGTCTTGTAGAGAGCCTTCTCCACACCGCCGAGACCTACAACGGGGCACACCTTCAGCATGGCGCCGAGAACGATCATGTTGAAGATCTTGGCGTTCTTCATCTCCACAGCCTTCTGCATGGCATCAATGCGATAGACAGTGATGTCGGTGCGGGTGGGAGGATTGATGATACCGTTGCTGTCGTAGATGAGAATGCCGCCGGCCTTCAGCTTCGGCTCAAACTTCTCCAGCGAGGGCTGGTTGAGCACGATGGCCACATCATACTTCGAGAGGATAGGCGACGAGATGCGCTCATCGCTCACAATCACGGTGACGTTGGCCGTACCGCCGCGCTGCTCGGGGCCATAGGCAGGCATCCAGGTCACTTCCTTGTCTTCCATCAGTCCCGAGTAAGCCAGAATCTTACCCATTGAGAGCACGCCCTGACCACCGAAACCGGATATAATTATTTCTTTTTTCATATCTGTTGAATTTAGATTTTAGAATTTTGAATTCAGACGTATTCTCGCTTCGCTGCAAGTAAAACGTAACACTGCGGAAGTATTTACCCCATCGTACGTATCACTCGCCGTCAGACGACACTTCTTAATTCTTAACTCTTAATTCTTAATTTTAAAGCCCAGTCGTGTCCTTCAGGTCACCCTTCGGATAGAACGGGATCATGTTCTCCTTCATCCACTCGTAAGCCTTCACAGGAGAGAGTTTCCAACCGCTGTTGCAGGTCGAAACGAACTCAACGAGGCTCGAGCCCTTGCCTTCCATCGAAGCCTGGAAAGCCTTCTTCAGAGCCTTCTTGGCCTTGTTGATAGAAGCAACCGACTCAACCGACTGACGGGTGACGAAGCAGGTGCCCTCGAGTCCGGCAGCGATATCTGCCATCTTCAGAGGATAACCATGCAGCTTCGGGTCGCGGCCGTAGGGGCAGGTAGCGGTCTTCTGGCCGATGAGCGTGGTGGGGGCCATCTGTCCGCCCGTCATGCCGTAGATGGCATTGTTGACGAAGATGATGACGATGTTCTCACCGCGGTTCAGGGCGTGGATGGTCTCGCAGGTACCGATGCAGGCAAGGTCGCCATCACCCTGATAGGTGAACACGAGGCGGTCGGGCCATACGCGCTTGATGCCAGTAGCCACTGCGGGAGCACGTCCGTGGGCAGCCTCCTGCCAGTCGATGTCGATATAATTGTAAGCAAACACGGCGCAACCTACAGGGCTCACGCCAACGGCCTTTTCAGTAAGGCCCATCTCTTCGATGACTTCTGCGACGAGCTTGTGAACCACACCATGCGAACAGCCGGGGCAGTAGTGCATGTTGTTGTCGTTCATCAAGGTCGGCTTCTTATATACCAGATTCTCCGGTGCAATAATCTTATTCTCTTCCATAGCCTTACATCAATTTAGTTTTCAAAGCTTCCACAATCTCCTCGGGGTCAGGCACGATACCACCCAGACGGCCGAACTGCTCAACAGGCACGGCACCATTGATGGCCAGACGCACGTCCTGAACCATCTGACCGGCGTTGATCTCGGCTACGAGCACGCCCTTCTTTCCTTTTGCCATAGCGGCGATTTCCTTCGTGGGGAACGGCCACAGGGTGATGGGACGGAACAGCCCCACCTTGATGCCCTGTTCGCGAGCCAGCTCAACCGACTTCTCGGCGATACGGGCTGCAGAACCGAAGGCTACAATCATGTAGTCGGCATCGTCCATCTTCTGAGTCTCGTAGCGCACCTCGTTGGCCTCAATCTCTGCATACTTCTTCTGCAGGTGGAGGTTGCGCTGCTCCATCACCTCAGGCTTCAGCTCAAGCGAAGTGATGATGGCACGCTCGTTCTTATACTTCTTGTTGAAGCCAGTAGAAGCCCAGGGGCACTCGCGCTCAATCTCCTCGTCGCTGCGACGGGGCTTGAAGGGAGGCAGCACCACCTTCTCCATCATCTGACCGATGACACCATCGGAGAGAATCATGGCCGGGTTGCGGTACTTGAAGGCCAGTTCGAAGGCGAGGTCGACAAAGTCGGCCATCTCCTGAACGCTGGCGGGAGCAAGGCAGATGACCTGATAGTCACCGTTACCACCGCCACGGGTTGCCTGGAAATAGTCGCCCTGCGAGGGCTGGATGGTACCCAGGCCGGGGCCGCCGCGCTGCACGTTGATAAACACGCCGGGCAGCTCGGCACCAGCCATATAGGTGATACCCTCCTGCATCAGCGCGATGCCAGGCGACGACGACGAGGTCATGGCACGCTTACCAGCACCGGCAGCACCATAGACCATATAAATACTTGCGAGCTCGCTCTCAGCCTGCACCACGACCATACCGGTGGTCTCCCAGGGCTTCAGCTCGGCGAGCGTCTCGATTACTTCACTCTGCGGGGTGATAGGATAGCCGAAGTATCCATCAACGCCACAACGGATGGCGGCACGGGCGATGGCCTCGTTGCCTTTCATCAATACAACTTCTCTTTCTTCTGCCATAGCGGTTAGTCCTCCATTCGTTTACGGTAAACAGTAATACATCCATCGGGACACACGATGCCGCACGATGCGCAGCCTACGCATGACTCCATTTGCACCGGCTCCACATAGGGATAGCCGTGCACATTGACCTTGTTCGACAGTGCGATGACCTTCTGCGGGCAAGCCACCACGCAGAGCGAGCATCCTTTGCATCGAGCAGTGTCAATCACAATTGCACCTCTTAATTTTGCCATAGTATTATATAAGTTTAGGGGTTATGTTTCTTTAAATTGCCGCAAAGTTAGTAATTATTTCCGAACTGACAAAGATTTTTATTCTTTTTCTTTCTCCATGCCCGAAAAAAATGCTCAAGGGTTGTACAGGTCTTTGCAGTAGTAGTTCATAATATCATCAAGCATGCGCTTAGCCACGACAGCGGGACTGTCGGGGTCAAGTTCAATAGCCTTGTTATAGCAGTTGATGGCTTCTTGCCACTGGCCCTGCTGCCGGTGGGCATTGCCCTGCTCCAAGTATTCCTGGGCGGAAGTCAGTTTATCGTTGTTCATTTCTGTGCTCTCATTTTTGCTGCCAGCAGCGTGTTCTTCATCAGCGAGCAGATGGTCATGGGACCTACGCCGCCCGGCACGGGTGTGATGTATGAGCACAGCGGGGCCACCTCGTCGAACTTCACGTCGCCGCAGAGTCGGAAGCCGCTCTTGCGTGTGGCATCGGGCACACGGGTGGTGCCCACGTCGATGACCACGGCACCGGGCTTCACCATGTCGGCGGTGACAAACTCTGGCTGTCCGATGGCGGCGATTATGATGTCGGCCTGGCGGCACTCCTCTTTCAATGTCTTCGAGTGAGAGTGGCACACGGTGACCGTGGCGTCGCCATACTGCTTCTGCACCATCAACTGCGACACAGGCTTACCCACGATGTTTGAGCGTCCGAGCACGACACATTTCTTGCCCGACGTCTGAATGCCATAGCGCTGCAGCAGGGTGATGATGCCGAGCGGAGTGGCCGAAATAAAGCAGGGCAGGCCGATGGCCATGCGCCCTACGTTGACGGGATGGAAGCCGTCGACGTCTTTGCGGTAGTCGATAGCCTCTATGATTTTCTGCTCATCGATATGCTTTGGCAGGGGCATCTGCATGATATAGCCGTCGACGTCGTCATCGTTGTTCAAACGGTCGACGCAGGCCAGCAGCTCCTCCTCCGTCACGTCGTCTTCATATCGTATGAGCGACGACTTGAAACCGCAGGCCTCGCACGCGAGCACTTTGTTCTTCACATAGGTCTCCGAACCGCCGTCGTGACCCACGAGCACGGCAGCCAGATGGGGGCGCTTGCCGCCGCCCTCCACTATTTCCTTCACTTCCTCGGCAATCTCGGCCTTAATGGCCTGTGCCGTCAGTTTTCCGTCAATGAGTTGCATAGTATTACTTATCTTATCGAATAGTTTTTCGTAAAATGTCTGACACAGTATTTTCCCTCTATGGCATGCTCACATCAGCCCTGTGGCACGCCGCCCTTCATCCGCTTCATCTGGGCAGCCATCTGAGCCATCTTGGAGCGGTCCATGCCAGTGACCATCTTCATCATCTTGCGGGTCTGGTCGAACTGTTTCATCAGGCGGTTCACATCTTCAAGCTTCGTGCCTGAGCCCTTGGCTATGCGCTGGCGGCGGCTCTGGTTGATGATGTCGGGGTTTTGGCGCTCCTTCGGCGTCATGCTCTGTATGATAGCCTCAATCTGCTTGAAGGCATTGTCGTCGATGTCGACGTCCTTCAGAGCCTTGCCCACGCCGGGAATCATGGCGGCCAGCTCCTTGATGTTGCCCATCTTCTTGATTTGCTGAATCTGGCCCATGAAGTCGTCGAAGTCAAACTTGTTCTTGCGGATTTTCTTCTCCAGTTTCTTGGCCTCCTCCTCATCAAACTGCATCTGGGCACGCTCCACAAGTGATACCACGTCGCCCATGCCGAGGATGCGGTCGGCCATACGTTCGGGGTGGAACACATCGATGGCTTCCATCTTCTCACCCGTACCCACGAACTTGATGGGCTTCGTCACCACCGTGCGGATTGACAGGGCGGCACCGCCGCGGGTGTCGCCGTCGAGCTTCGTCAGCACCACGCCGTCGAAGTCAAGGCGGTCGTTAAACTCCTTGGCCGTGTTCACGGCGTCCTGACCGGTCATCGAGTCGACCACGAAGAGCGTCTCGTCGGGCTGGATGGCCTCCTTCAGGCGGCTGATCTCGTCCATCATTTCCTCGTCGACGGCCAGACGGCCGGCGGTATCGACGATGACCACGTTATACGATTCCTGCTTGGCCTTGCGGATGGCATTCTGTGCAATCTCCACGACATTCTTGTTGCCTTCCTCGGTGTAGACGTCAACACCGACGGTCTGGCCCACCACCTTCAGCTGCTCGATGGCAGCAGGGCGGTAGACGTCGCAGGCCACGAGCAGCGGCTGCTTGTGCTGGCGCGTCTTCAGCATATTGGCCAGCTTACCCGAGAAGGTGGTTTTACCCGAGCCTTGCAGACCCGACATGAGGATGATGGCCGGACGGTTCTCCAGCTTCAGCTCTACAGCTTTGCCGCCCATCAGCTCGGTCAGCTCGTCGTGCACGATTTTCACCATCAGCTGGCTCGGCTTGATGGCCGTCAGCACGTTCATGCCCATAGCCTTCTGCTTCACCGTGTCGGTGAACGTCTTGGCCACCTTGTAGTTCACATCGGCGTCGAGCAGCGCGCGGCGCACGTCTTTCAGAGTCTCAGCAACGTTGATCTCGGTGATTTTTCCCTCACCCTTCAGTATCTTGAACGACCGTTCCAGTCGCTCGCTCAGGTTTTCAAACATAGTTTATCTTCTGCCTTTGTTCGTTATGCTTTGCTTTGTAATCGTGCAAAGGTAGATATTTTTTTACGATGGCGCAAACTTCGCCCTCCTCATTTAAGCTATTTTAAGAAGCGCCGTTCTGTCTCACGGTCAACACCCGTCTTCCGGCCGTTCTCTCTGCATTCAAAAAAGCTGTTGTTTCCACGCTGTTTATTTGGCCATCTCATCAAAAAGCCTTAACTTTGCAGCCAAGATTCCGGATTAACGGAAATATGGAAAAATCTTCATTCTGACATTTATGTACAATCTGAAATATAAAGTGACCACGAGCACCTGCGACAGCGAGGGAAGGCTGAAGCTCTATTCTGCGCTGCAGATGATGCAAGACTGCTCTGAGATGTGGATAGACACAGAACTGGGTGTGAAACGTTATTTCGAGCAAGAGAACATGACCCAACTGCTGGCTTCGCGCCAGGTGGAGATAGTGCGGGTGCCGTCGTTCAAAGAAGAGCTGAGCGTGAGCACGTCGGTCTACGGCATGAAGCCGATGTTCGGTTTCCGCAACACGTTCATCTACGACGCCCAGGGCCTTCCGTGCTACAAGACATGGAGCATGGGCGCCTTCGTAGACCGCTCAACAGGCAAGCTGAAGCGCGTCGACGATGCTACGATAGCATCTATGCACATTGAGCCCCAGCTGGCCATGGACTACCGCGACCGCCGCATCATGCTGCCTAAAGAAACAGGCCGCAGGGGCGAAGACGTCGTTGTGATGAGGTCTGACATAGACTACAACCACCACATGAACAACGCCAACTACATCCGCATAGCCATGGAGCTGCTGCCTGAAGGCTACACCGTAGGCGGACTGCGCGTGGAATACCGCGCTGCGGCCAAGTTGGGCGACGTGCTCACCCCTACCCTATGGACCACCGACGACTGCATCCTCGTGGCACTGAGCATCGGCCAGGAGGTGAGCACCATCGTAGAGTTTACAAGCGTCTGAATGCTGCGGCCAAAGCCACAAGAAACCTGATAATATCCAAACAATAAAACCCATAAAAAACATGATGAAAAAACTATTCGTCGCCCTCTGCTGCTTGCTCAGCCTCAGCAGCTACGGACAATACACACCCACAGAAGAGAATCTCGAAGCCCGCCGCCAGTTTGAGGGTTTCCGCTTCGGCATCTTTCTCCACTGGGGCATCTACAGCGAGTTTGCCCAAGGCGAGTGGTATCTCAACTCCGGCCTCGACGGCCAGGAGTATGCCAAGGCCGCCTCGTGCTTCTACCCCATCCGCTTCAATGCACAGGAGTGGGTGAAAGCCATCCGCGAGTCGGGCGCCAAATACATCACCTTCACCTCGCGCCACCACGACGGTTTCTCGATGTGGAACACCAAGGAGAGTAAGTATAACATCGTGGAGGCCACGCCCTTTGGGCGCGACGTCGTAGGCGAGTTGGCACAAGCCTGCCGTGAGCAGGGCATCCGCCTGCATCTCTACTACAGCATCCTCGACTGGTATCGGCAGGACTACCCCGTAGGGCGTACAGGACTCAAGACCGGCCGCAACCTGCAGCCCGACTACGACCACTACCTGCAGTTTATGAAGAACCAGTGCCGCGAGCTGCTGTGCAACTACGACGGTGTGGAGGGACTCTGGTTCGACGGCTACTGGGATCACGACGAAGACTCCATCCCCTTCGACTGGCGCATGCCCGAGTTCTATGCCTATCTGCACGCGCTGAAGCCCGAGCTACTCATCGGCAACAACCACCACATCAACGTCATCGAAGGCGAAGACTTCCAGATGTTCGAGCGCGACGTGCCCGGCGAAAACACCGCCGGCTACTCCGAACAGGACATCTCGACGCTGCCGCTGGAGATGTGCCAGACGATGAACGGCATGTGGGGCTACAAGGTGGCCGACCAGAACTACAAGACCACCGACGAGCTTATCCAGCTGCTGGTGCGCTGCGCCTCGAAGGGCAGCAACCTGCTGCTCAACATCGGCCCGCAGCCCAACGGCGAGCTGCCCCGCACCGCCCTCAACCGTCTGCGCGGCATCGGCCAGTGGATGCAGGCTTACGGCGAGACCATCTACGGCACTCGCCGCGGCCCCGTGGAAGAGAGTCAGTGGGGCGTCAGCACCCTCAAAGCCCAAACCTCCACCCTCTTCCTTCACGTGCTGCAGCCCACGGCCTGCCACATCGACGTGCCCATGCCGAAGAAGCCCGCCCGGGTTCTCGACTTCATCACCCGCGAGCCTCTCACCTATTATTATAATAAGAAGGCCCGCACCCTGACCATCGAGTTGCCCGAGCACGATGCTCTGCCCGACTATGTGGTGGAAGTAAGATGAACAGCTATCAAATAGCTGACAAAGGCGACACTTTTTCTGATTTCATGTAGAGACAATACTAAACAAATATGAAGGTACTATTGATTAACGGAAGTCCCCGTGAGAACGGCAACACGTTCAGGGCACTGAGCGAGGTAGGTGTCACACTTAAGGAGGAGGGCATCGACAGCGAGATTATCAGCATCGGGCGGAAGGCCGTGCAGGGCTGCATCGCCTGCGGCATGTGCGGACGGACAGGCAAATGCACTTTCAACGACGAGCCCTACTTCAAGGTGATGCGGGCCGTGAAAGACGGCATCGACGGCCTCATCGTAGGCTCGCCGGTCTACTATGGCGGGCCGAACGGTTCGCTGTGCGCCCTGCTCGACAGGGTGTTTTATTCACTGGGACCCGACCTGGAGTATAAGCCCGGGGCCAGCGTGGTGGTATGCCGCCGCGGCGGTGCCTCGGCCGCATTCGACCGACTGAACAAGTACTTCACTATTCAGAACATGCCGATTGTCAGCTCGCAGTATTGGAACATGGTGTATGGCCAGACGCCCGGACAAGCTGAGCAGGACGAGGAGGGCATGCAGACGATGCGCACGCTGGCCCACAACATGGCCTGGATGCTCCGCAAGCTGAACGGCGGCGACGAGGGCCAGCCGGAAATGAAAGAGCAACGCGTCTGGACGAACTTTATCAGATGAGAAGGCTATGAAACGATTACTTGAAATATGCACGGGTTCGCTGCAGAGCGTAGAGGCGGCCGTGAAGGGCGGAGCGGAGCGCATTGAGTTGTGCTCGGCACTGAGTCTCGACGGTCTGACGCCCTCTATAGGTCTGCTGGATACGGTGCGACGGCTCTACCCTGCCCTGACCATCCATGTGCTGATACGCCCTCGCGAGGGCGACTTTGTATATACCCGGCAAGAGGTGATGGTGATGGAGCGCGACATCCGCGCGGCGCTGCCATTTGCTGACGGCATAGTCATCGGGGCACTGACGCCGCAGGGCGATGTGGATATGGCGGCCATGGAATGCCTTATGCGAGCAGCAGAAGGCAAGCCGGTGACGTTCCACCGTGCCTTCGACGTCTGCCGCAATCCGCTCACGGCGCTCGAGCAGATTATCTCGTTAGGCTGCCGCCGCATCCTGACGTCGGGCCAGGCGCCACGTGCAGAAGAGGGTATCGGGCTGCTTCGACGCCTGAACGACCTGAGCGACGACCGACTCATCATCATGCCCGGCGGAGGGGTGAATGCACAGAATGCCCGGCGACTGCTCGACGAGGTGAACACCTGCGAAGTGCACGGCTCATGCTCGGGCGGCACTGGTGTGACTGATGCCGCCACGGTGAGGCAGATACTGGCCGACATCGGCCGCTAAACCTGTCTTCAACGTACACGTGCAGCACGTAATCCTTCAACGCTGGCTACTTACTGCCGCGCCGAAGCTCACTTCAGCATATAGACCAGATGGCGCATGGGATGACCGCCCCAGTTGCTGTCGCCTACATAGCTGAAGCCCAGCGAGCGATAGAGGTGCTCGGCTTTGGGGTTGCCCTGGTCTACAAGTAGGCCTACAGCGGGAAAAACCTCGCTGCGTCCCCGCTCTATGCCCGCCTGCAGAAGAGCGGTGGCGATGCCCATGTGGCGAAAGTCGCTCCTCACGCACAGACTGTCGAGGTAGAGTTCACCAGCCTGTGTCTCGTCATCCATACCACTATAGTCGATGCCAAAGGCCTGAAGGGCCTCGTCGATAAACGCCCGGCGCAACTGATGCAGCCGGGCGCCGTCGTAGCTGACGAGGATGCCCACTATGTCATCGGCAGCAGCGTCGGTCGCCGCCACCAGCGTATTGTGGTAAGAATACTGACTGTCATCGCGTTCCACCAGCCGTGTCATCAGCTGGTGAAAATCATCGAGCGTATGCTCCGGACCGGCAAACCACTGACAGCAGTCGTGGTTCATGGCTTCCATCACCAGCGTCGCTATCTGCCGGGCATGGTGTTTCTCGGCTTTCCTTATGACTATATGATTCATTTTCCCAGAAGTTAAAACTTAGCATTGTTTTGTTTCACTTTGCATCGAGGGCCTCGTAGCATGGCGTTTCGGGCCTCGTTGAGCGACTCTTCAGACCTCGTCGGGGGGCTATGTCTGCAGATGAGCACAGACAATATACTACACTTTGTAATTGGCGGCCTCACTGCCTATTCTCCCTATAGACACGTGGCGAGACACCCTTTTGACGTGAGAAGAACTTGCTGAACGAGGCTGCGTCGGCAAAGTGCAAGCGGTCAGCTATCTGGGCGATGCTCAGCTGCGATGTTTGCAGCAAGAACACAGCCTCCATCGTCAGAAACTGGTTGATGTAGTCTACCACGGTGCGCCCCGTCACCTGACGCACCACACGCGACAGATATACCGATGAGATATTGAGCTGCGAGGCATAGAAGCCTATGTCGTGGTGCTCGGCAAAATGACTGGGCAGCAGACGAATGAAGCCCTCAAATATCTCCTCGGTGCGCTGCGGCACGATGCGCTGCGGGAAGGTTTTCTCCTGCACATCCTGCAGGTCGAGCAAGAAGATGGCGTAGAGCATGCGCAGTATCTCGTCCTTGTAGATATGGCTGGAGTGCAGATAGTCTCTGATTTCAATCATCTTGGCAGCCAGCCGCAGGGCATCGGCATGGGGCAGCGTCACCTTAGGCTGGTGCAACTGCACGATGGGCGCATAGGCAATGTGTACCAAGTCGTGCACCGTGGGCGAGTCAATCGTCACGTGCTCGTCGGCCAGCAGGCAGATGCCGTGGTAGTCGGCCGACGCTGCTACAATGGTGACAGACAACCCCGGCGAATACATATAGATGTCGTCGGGCCTGAGCGTCAGCGGCTGTCCGTTGTAGATAATGTTGAGCCAGCCACTGATGACCAGCGTAAACGTGTAGGCCGCCATATAGCCGTGCGTCTCGTTGGCCCTGTATGTGATGACTGCATCGGTCTCGTTACAGTAGAACTTGCCGTCCCACTTTTCCACGGGCTCTGCCCCGTGCATTTTGATCCAAGCTTCCTTCAGAGTGTACATAATGGCTGCAAAGATACAACTTTTTTTTGACATAGTATCGTTTCAGACAATTTTTGTGTCGTTTAGATTTTGGCAACTATCGAAAAAAGGCGTACCTTTGCACCAGACTTCCAAAAAGTCGGAAACCAACATAAATAAAAAAAAATTATCAAAACAAAGTATGGACGCAAAGAAATCAATTGAAGCGCTGCAGTTCTTCGCTACAGGACTGACCGAAGGCGCACTGGTACACAAACTGCAGGGACAAATTTTCAAGTCGCAGGGTTTCACGAAACTCGGACAAAAGTACATCGACCACTTTAATGAAGAGATGGAATGGGTGGAGAAGTTCTACGACCGCATCATCGACCTGGGCGGCGACGTGAAGTTCGAAGGTGCCAAAAGCCGCGAGCTCTGCCTCGACCCTGTGGCCTATGTGAAGGCTGACCTCGACATTCAGAAGGCTGGCGTAGACCTGCTCTACAAATGCATTGAGCAGCTGCCCTGCGACCCCACCACCTATGATATCATGAAGGCCTATCTGGCCGATGAGGAGGAAGACCTCTACTGGAGCCAAGAGGCACTGGAGCTGATAGAGAAAATCGGTGTGCAGAACTGGCTGGTCAAACAACTCTAAAAAGAATTGAGCTATGGAAGAAATCAAGAAAGTTTATGACTTCCTGGAAAAAGCAGGAACATTTTATCTGGCTACGGTAGAGGGCGACCAGCCCCGCGTACGGCCCTATGGTGCCATGCTGTTCTTTGAAAACAGAATCTACATCATGGCCTTCGGCAAGACTAACGCCACGCGCCAGATAGCAATCAACCAAAAGGCAGAGATATGCGCCTTCAAAGGTCAGACGTTGCGCATTGAGTGTCGTCTGGTAGAAGACAACCGCCCCGAAGTGGGCAAGGCATTGGTTGACAAGATGCCTGTGCTGAAACCTGCCCTCGGTGAGAATGGCGAGAATGGCGTGATGTACTATCTGACGGATGCCAAGGCTGACTTCTTCAAGATGATGGAACTCGTAGAAACTATCACCTTCTAAAAAAACAGCAGAATGATGAAAGAACAAGTATTGCAAGCTATGCGTGAGGCCGGCAAGCCCGTTTCGGCAGGCGACGTGACAAAGGCACTGGGTGCCGACCGCAAGGAAGTGGACAAGGCCTTTGCCGAGCTGAAGAAAGAGGGCGCCATCGTGTCGCCTGTGCGCTGCAAGTGGGAGCCTGCCAAATAAGCTGACCCACTACGACTGAGATGTTCTCCGTTTCACGGAGATGCCCATAACTCCTTTTCTGGGGCTGCAAGTCGATGTGACTGAGCTACATGCTGAGACACTGGAATTTGCAGCCCTTTTCTCTTTCCTCACTGCACGTGGCGCTGCCTTCCCCTTTCATCGCAACGAGCATCGAGAAGAGAAAATTATTCACACAGACGAACGTATTTAAATTATTTTTCGTATCTTTGCTGCCGCAATGACTACAATCACTTTAGGACTACTCATCCCGCTGCTGGGCACCATGCTCGGTTCGGCATTCGTGTTCTTCATGCGTGGCGAGATGCCTGAGCGCGTGCAAAAATCATTATTAGGCTTCGCCTCGGGCGTGATGGTGGCCGCCTCCGTATGGTCGCTGCTCATTCCGGCCATGGAGATGGAAGAAGCCAAGGGCGCGTGGTCTGTGCTGCCCGCCGCCATCGGCTTCCTGCTTGGCATAGGCTTTCTGCTGCTCATCGACGAGCTGACGCCCCACCTGCATCTGGGCACCTCGCAACCCGAGGGACCACGTTCAAAACTGTCGCGCACGGCAATGCTGGCACTGGCCGTCACCATCCACAACCTGCCCGAGGGCATGGCCGTGGGTGTGGTGTTTGCCGGTGCCGAACAGGGAGCCGCCAACATCACACTGGCCTCGGCGGTGGCGGTGTCGCTCGGCATCGCCATACAAAACATACCCGAGGGAGCCATCATCTCTATGCCCATGCGGGCAGAGGGCAACTCCCGCTGGCGCTCGTTCATAATAGGCAGCCTCAGCGGCGCCGTAGAGCCTGTCGGCGGTCTGGCCGTCATCCTGCTGGCCTCGCTGCTCACACCCATACTGCCCTATATGCTGGCTTTTGCCGCCGGCGCCATGTTCTACGTGGTGGTAGAGGAGCTCATACCTGAAGCCTCAAGCGGCAAACACTCCAACCTTAGCACTATCGGCTTCGCCATCGGCTTTGTGCTGATGATGGTGCTCGATGTAGTGATGGGATAATTTTCTATTAACTTCAATAAATTTATACTTATGGAAATCAAAGCTATTCGCATGTTCGACGGCGGGTTTATGACCCAGGCATTTGCCTTCGGAGGCGAGGAGGGCAAGGAGGCCTTCGACGAACAGATTATCTATCGTAGCAGTCTGCAGAACTTTCTTATCGACACGGGCAGCGAGGTGATCCTTGTTGACACAGGCTTCAAGAGCGGCACGCCCGCCCCGGCCAAGAAACTGGGTGCTCCGTTGTACATGGGCGAGCCCGTGGCCGACTATATGGACGCCTTCGCCGCCCTGGGTTATAAGCCCGAACAGGTGACAAAGATTCTCGTCACCCACAAGCATCCCGACCACTCGGGGGCACTGCAGTACTTCCCCAACGCAAAGATTTATATCAGCGCCGAAGATGCCGATGCCCTGAAACTGGAGGGCGACCGCATCGTGCGCGCCCAGTACGGCAAGCCTTATAAGAACTTCCCCAACGCCCAACAGGTGGCTGAAGGCATTTGGCTGATTGAGGCCAAAGGCCACACCAAAGGCAACAGCATCGTGGTATGCGAGCCAGGCGACGGGCTCTGCTACATGATGCACGGCGACGTGACCTACTGCGACGCCGCGCTGAAGGCAAACAAACTGAGCATCGTCTTTGAAGACCTGGCCGCCGCCCGCGAGACGCTCGACCGCGTGCGTGAGTTTGTGGGTGAGAACCCCACGGTCTACCTCTCTACCCACTGCCCCGAGGGTTACGAGAATCTGGAGCTGAAACGCGTGATGAAACTGTAAGGCCATTCCGCCATGACTGAAAAAGAAAAAATGCTGGCAGGCGAGGTCTACTCGGCGGTAGACCCCGACCTGCTGCGCGAGCTCAACGAAGCGAAGGATTTGGTATTCGACTACAACCAGCTGCGGCCATCGCAGCGGGCTGAGCGGCTGGCGCTGCTGAAGCGGCTGTTGGGCCATGTGGCCGACGACGAGGCGTTTATCAACCAGCCGTTCTATTGCGACTACGGCAGCCACATCAGCGTGGGGCGGCGCTTCTTTGCCAACTTCGGCTTCACCGTGCTCGACGAGGCCCGCGTCACCATTGGCGACGACTGCTTCATCGGCCCCCACGTACATATCTACACAGCCTGCCACTCCACCGACCCCACCGAGCGCAACACGCGCCAGGAGTGGGCACGGCCCGTCACCATCGGCGACAATGTGTGGATAGGCGGCTCGGTGACCATCCTGCCCGGCGTCACCATCGGTTCAGGCACCACCATTGGTGCCGGCTCGGTGGTGGTAAATGACATCCCGTCGGGCGTTGTCGCCGTGGGCAATCCCTGCCGGGTGGTGAAACAGCTTGTCAAAGCGTGATTTACCTTCAACAAAGTGGTGCGGTGGCTGTATCCTACAGCTGCCGCACCACTTTCATAAGCTGTTCGCCGAGGTTGATGGTGTAGCCTTGCGAGACGAAGATGACGCGGTTGAACGTGTCGCAGACCATGAAGACAGGTAGCGACGCTGAGGGCAGCTTCATCTGCTCGCAAGCTTCCTTCAAGATGGCACCGTCATGGTCAATGCCCCATGCCACGGTCGATGGCAGGGCGCTGAACTCATCGAAATTGAAGCGGCGTGCCTCGTCGGTTGTCTCGAAGAGGAGCACCATCTTGCGGCCCCATTTCTCCAACTCGCTGCTGTAGGCACTGATGTCACGCAGGGCGTGGTTCGTGGGCTCCTGGTTGGGCGCCACAATGCCGAGAATATAGAAGCCACGGCCAGTGGTGGCGAGGAGAGAGAGAGCCTCAGCCCCAATCTCCCTCTGAACAGAAAGGGGAGTATATAGATTTTCAGCATTGAGACTGCCGATAACTTGGGGCTCCTCATCGTCTTCGCGCATGGTAAATGCAATGGTCGTGTCATCTTTGAGACTGAAGGGTATCATCTGGGCGAGCACCTTGCCGCTGGCCAGACGCGTGCCGGTGACGAGGATATAGTCGCCAGTCTCCAGTTCCACACCTTTGGCGAAATCGTTTCTCCACGTGGCTTCCTCGGGGAAGGTCATCAGCTGGGCGCGACCGCTCTCGTCAATTTTGCTCAGCGTGAAGTGGATGTAATACTTCGGATCATCGTAGTGGGCCACGGGCAGATATTTCAACGTGAGAGCAGAGAGATGAGAAACGAGAAGTGGCTGCCCATCGCCGTAGGTGACTTCAACCCACTGGTTGTCTTTATAGTATTGGGGCTTTTGGTTCACCTCGTTGATGCGTGCGGGAAAACCGAGGGAGCGGGCGGCAGAGACAAAGAAAATGTCGCGGCCCAGCTCATCGGTGCGCCGATACTTATAGACGCTCATGGGCTGCATGCGCAGGCGCTGCGGATTGCGGTCGGCCACGATGGCGATGCTGTCACGTGTCCACTGCACCAGCTGCTCCACGCTCTTGATGCCCTTCAGCACTTCGCGGAAGTAGTGTTTGTAGGGCGTCAGATGCTCGTTTTCCACTCGTGGACAGAGCACGTACCTGTCATATAATTGGCTATCAGCCGCCCCCTCGCCAGTAATTTCTCCGGCAGTATTATCTTCACTTTCCACCGTTGTATTATCCTTCAAGACATCGAGGGTGACATCGCGCAGGTCTTTCTTCGAGACGACGCCAAGCAGGCGCTGGGCCAGCGCCTTGTCCTGGGACTCGTTGAGGAACTGCTGGATGACGGTATAGTTGCCACGCCAGTCTTCGTTGGGCATGGTCTGCTCGTAAGCCTTGCGGATGGAGTCTTCCTCAGCCAGCCGACGGTCGTTCTCGGCACGCTGTTCGGCCGTGACCTTGGGAAGCTGTGCATTCACGGGCGGCGGCACAAGGTCGAAGTCCTGCGAGGTGAGACGTGAGAAGTGAGACGTGAGAGAAATAGTTATTTCTTTATCTTCATCGAAGCTCACCTTCTGTATGCCTACGTTGCCCGCCTTCGATGCCCAGACCACCATGTCACCATGGCCTGCGGTGAGCGATGCACGGCCCTGTGCGTCAGTCTGTTTGCTGGCCACGGTGTAGAGCTCGGCGTAGTTGTAGAGCTTGAATTCCACACAGGCATCGCTGACGGGATGACCGGTAGAATCAGTCACCACTACGGTCACTTGCGCTGTGGGGGCATAGTTATCGATGACGTTAATCTCGGTGTAGCAGGCCGTGCGGCTCATCACCTCCTCGGGGCCGTCGTAGTCGCCGAAGACGCGAGTGTGCATCAACATGCCGCGCGAGGCGCTCTCGTTGAACCATCCCAGGTTGAGCACCGGCTCGGGCTCGCAGGCACCGAGGAAGTACCACTTGCCGTCGGCCCAGGCCTCCACCCAGGCGTGGTTGTCGTCGGTGTGGGCCCAGCGCGGCGTATAGACCTGACGGGCCGGTATGCCCACGCTGCGCAGCGCAGCCACCAGCAGCGTAGACTCCTCGCCGCAGCGCCCATAAGCCGTGCGGATGCTGGCCAGCGGCGAGCTGGTGCGGGCATCGCTGGGGCGATATGTCACGTGCTCGTGGCACCAGTGGTTCACTTCCAGTATAGCGTCCTGCATCGACAGCTGTTCCACGCGTTTTTTCAATTCGGGATAAAAAACCATCCGGGCCGAATCGAGCGTCTCGTTGTTCACACGTACCGGCACCACGAAGTGGCGGAACTCACGCTCGGGCACGCTCTTTCCCCACGGCATCTCTCGGCGTGCCTGCAGCGACAGCGCCACGTTCTGCTCGTAGAACTCACGACTATAGTCTGTAGAATCGGGCAGTGGCATATACCTGTAGAGGAAGTCTACATACTCCTGTACGTCGCCTACGCGGGACGAGCAACCTGTCAGCACAGTTGCCGCCACACAGAGCAGCAGGCCCGAAAGTCTCATCATCTGTCTATGCATTTGTCTTTTCTTTTTTAGTAATAGAATTTACCGAGTACAAAGGTGCAAAAAAAACATCACTACAGTCCGCGCGCCTTCCAGATGCGCTCCTTGGCGGCATTAATCTCCTGAAACTTCTTCTCAGCGGCCCGGCGCACGTCGTCGCCCAGCTTGGCCACACGGTCGGGATGGTGCTCCAGAGCCAGCTTGCGATAGGCCTTGCGCAGTTCGTCGTCGGTGGCCGTGGGACTGACACCCAGCACCTTGTAGGCATCCTCCAGCGAGTCACCCTTGAGGTGTAGCATCTGGTCTACCTCGTCGGCCGAGAGCTGCATCCACTGGGCCACCTCCTTCAGGGCAGCCACCTCGACGGTATCCACACGGCCGTCGGCCTGGGCTATCATCACAAGGAAGTTGAGCAGCTGCAGGCGCTGCGAGTAGTCCATCTGCGAGGCTATCTGCTGGCAGCTTTGGCGTATGCTCTCCTTGTAGGCATAAGAGCCCATTTGACGCTGCTCTTCAAAGAGTCGCCTCAGTATCTGGTCGCCCTGCTGCGCCGCCACGTCGCCGAAGTTCTGGCGCAGCATCTGGCGCACGAGTTCCATTTCCGAGTGCATGATGCGCCCGTCGGCCTTGATGATATATGAGGCCAGCACAAGCATGGAGAGCAAGAAGCTGTTGCGCTCGCCCTGCTGCCTGCGCACACTGTCCTGAAAGCCGTTTCCGGCGGAGGTAAACTCCACCTGCGGCGACCCGCTGACGGCGGCGTCAAAGAGCGCACCTATGAGAAAGCCTATCAGACCTCCAAGAGGCCCGGCGGCGCTCCATCCGAGGTAGCCGCCTATCCATTTACCAAATGCCATGGCAGTTTTTTTATCAATCAAAGAACTCAAGATTGCAGCGAAGCTGAAATAACGTTCAGCATCACTCAATACAGTTCATCAGGAAGTCGACGGCACCATTGACGCCAAACATGCGCACATTGAGCGTCACATCGTAGTTGCGCGCGTCATGCCACTCCGTGCCGGTGAATGTCTTCGTGTAGAGTTCGCGACTGTAGTCGTTGTCGACAATCATGGCCGCCGCGTCGCTCTCAGAGATGTCGTACTTCTTGGCTATGCGACGCTTGCGACAGTCGGTGTCGGCATGTACGAATATCTTCAGCGCGTTGGGGTGGTTGCGGAAGATGTAGAAGCCGCAGCGCCCCACGATGACGCACGACTCTTCTTCGGCAATGCGCCTGATGGCTTGAGCCTGGGCCTCGAAGAGGCGGTGCGACGTCTGATCGTGCTCCTGCCCGTTATATTCGGCCCCTGCCATATACGAGCGGTAGAACTGTGTGAAGTCGTCGCGCCACAAGGGGTTGCGCGCTTCAATCTTCTCCACCGCGTCTTCCACACGGCAAAACTTGCTTGCCACCTCGTTGAGTATCTGCTTATCAATGAGTTTCACGCCGAGACGGGCTGCCAGTTCTGCGCCAATCTCATGACCGCCAGTGCCGAACTGCCGGCTGATGGTGATTACAAATTTCTCCTCCTTGTTCATAATATTGAAATAGTTATGGTTATGTTTTATGTTGCAAAGATACGAAAAAAAATGGAATATGCCACACGAAAGCTACATTATTTTGCAGCGAAAGTGATTTTTTAAACAGACATGAGGTGCACGGCCTCGCCTCAGCGACTTTGCATGTATTTGACGCACATCTCGGCACAGCGCTCGCCGTCGACGCCTGCCGAGACGATACCGCCGGCATAGCCTGCACCCTCGCCGCAGGGGAAGAGTCCCTCGAGACGCACATGCTGCAGCGTGAGCGGATCGCGCACGATGCGCACCGGACTGCTGGTGCGTGTCTCCACGGCTATCATCGCGGCCTCGTTGGTGAGGAAACCGTGAGCCTGACGGCCAAACTGCAGGAATGCCTGTTGCAGGCGGCTGACGATAGGCTTTGGCAACCAGAAGTGAAGGGGCGACGCCACAAGCCCAGGGGCATACGACGCGCGTGGCAGGTCGGCGCTGAGCCGGCCGTTGACGAAGTCGGCCATGCGCTGTGCGGGGGCCGTCTGCCTCATGTTGCCCTGCTGCCAGCAGAGACGTTCCAGCTGCTCTTGGAAAAGGAGCATCTGAAGTCCCCTTGCAGCCTCTTCCTCAAAAGAGTCATGCTTCCCCTCAAGAGGAGATAAGAAGGGAGGCACATCTTCGGGTCTCACCTCCACCACCATGCCAGAGTTGCTCCACTGCGTGCCGCGACTGGCAGGGCTCATGCCGTTGACCACTATCTGTTCGGGCCCCGTGGCAGCAGGGATGACAAAGCCTCCGGGACACATGCAGAAGGAGTAGACGCCACGGTCGTCAGCCTGAGTGACAAACGAATACTCGGCGGCGGGCAGCCAGCGCCCCCTGCCCTCACGGCGATGATACTGTATCTGGTCTATCAGGTGCGCCGGGTGCTCCAGGCGCACGCCCACGGCGATGCCTTTCGGCTCTATCTCTATGCGGGCCTCGGCCAGATAGCGGTAGACGTCGCGTGCGGAATGGCCGGTGGCCAGGATGACGGGGCCGAAGAAGTTCATAGCCCTTAGTTCACAGTTCATAGTTTGCTGCGCCTCCACGCCTGTCACCTTCTGAGTTTCTGCCCCGGCATGCTGCACTATAAGCCTCGTCATGCGGGTTTGGAAGTGCACCTCGCCGCCACAGCGTATGATGGTGTTGCGCATGGCCTCGATGACCTGCGGCAGACGGTCGGTGCCTATGTGGGGATGGGCGTCGGCCAAGATGGCGGCAGAGGCTCCGTGTTGGCAGAACACGTTCAGTATCTTATCCGTATTACCGCGTTTCTTCGAGCGGGTGTAGAGCTTGCCGTCGCTGTAGGCTCCTGCCCCACCCTCGCCGAAGCAGTAGTTACTCTCAGGGTCTACAACCTGCGTGCGACTGATGGCGGCCAGGTCGCGCTTGCGGTCGTGCACATTCTTGCCGCGCTCCAGCACCACGGGCCTATAGCCCAGCTCGATGAGCCGGAGGGCGGCAAAGAGTCCGCCAGGACCGGCTCCCACCACAATCACTTGCGGGCGGTCGCCCACATAGGGGTAATCTACAGGCGTATAGGCATCGTCGGCAGGCAGTTCGTTCACGTAGGCCCTCACCTTCAGATTGACGTAGATGGTACGCTGGCGGGCGTCGATGCTGCGGCGCAGTATGCGCACGCCCTTCAGGGCGCCCAATGCAAGACCTTTCTCGTCGGCCAGGTAGCGCCGCAGATTATCGGAGTCGGCTGCCACCTCGGGCAGCACTCGCAGTTGAAATTCTTGTATCACAGCTGCAAAGGTATAAAAAAATGATGAATTATGTATGACGAATGGCTATTTTTTTATACCTTTGCAGGCGGAACACCGACGAAAGGAAACACGCAAAGTATATTCTATTAAGTGAAACGACTTATCATCATAGCCGACGGCATGGCCGACAGACCCGTCAGCCAGTTAGACGGGCTCACGCCGCTGCAGCACGCCCACACACCCTGTATGGACCTGCTGGCACGGAAGGGGCGATGCGGGATGCTCGTCACCGTGCCCAGCGGTATGACGCCGGGCTCCGACGTGGCCATCACCTCGATTCTGGGCTACGACGCGGCGGCGGTCAGCGAGGGACGCGGACCGCTGGAGGCCGCCGGCATGGGCTATGAGCTGGCCGACGGCGACCTGGCCCTGCGCTGCAATCTCATCACCATCCGCGACGGCATCATCACCTCGCACAACGGCGACGGCATCACTACCGCCGAAAGCCAGCCGCTCATCCGCTTGCTCAACGAGCAGCTGGGCAACGAGCGGGTGTGCTTCATGGTCGGCTCGGGCCACAGCCATCTGCTCGTGGTGAAGCAAGGCGAGAGGCAGGTGGCATGCACGCCGCCCCACGACCTCATCGGACGGCCATGGCGTGAGTTTGCCCCTGCGCCAGACCTTTTCGACGAAGGACTGTCCACGGCCATGCTCCTGCGCACGCTTATCGTCTGCTCGCAGCAGGTGCTTGCCCACCGCAGCACAGCCAACAGCATCTGGCCCTGGGGCGGAGGCCACCGCCTGCAGTTGGCACCCCTGCGCAGCTACTGGCCGCAACTGTGGAGCGGAGCCGTCATCACGGCCACCAGCCTGGTGCGTGGCATAGCGCGCTATGCCGGACTGCGCTGCATCGACGTGCCCGGAGCCACCGGTCGGCCCGACACTGACTACGAGGGCAAGGCACTGGCAGCCATCGACGCCCTGCGTCAGGACGACTTTGTGCTGCTCCATGTGGAGGCTCCCGACGAGGCCGGCCACGACGGCGACCTACCGCTGAAGCTGCAGACCATCGCAGACATCGACGCCCGTCTGCTGTGCCCTGTCTGCGAAGCTCTTACACAACAGTCAGAACCTATAGCCGTGGCGCTGCTACCCGACCACCCCACGCCCGTGGAGCTGCGCACCCACACGGCCGACCCCGTGCCTTTTCTTATATATTATAGAGGTATAGTGCCCGATGCGGTCGACCGCTTCGACGAGTCGGCCTGTGCAGCCGGAGCCTACGGCCTGCTGCAGCCGCATGAGTTCATGCCGCTGCTCATGGGTGACACGGCTTCAGCTGCCCCCAGCACTCCTGGACGGGCATTCTGAAATAAAGAAAAGAGGGGAAAACAAGCAACAAAACACTACTCACCGCCGCTCCCAGACAGCAATGAAGAGCAACACCGACAGCACCGATGCTGCAAGGGCCGCAGCCATGAAGAGGCAGGCCACGGCAGCTGCAGCCAGGGGCGACACGCCGCCTATGAGCTGACCGCCGAAGAACGGCGGCGCCACCACGAGCAACGGCAGAGCCATCGACTGCAGCTGGGCCACCGCCGCCGAGCGCACCGCCCGTCGCACACTGGGCACCAGCGACTCCAGACGCGACGCGCCGTTGGCCAACAGATAGCGACGATGAGCCTCGGTGTGGAGCAGACTGGCCGAGTAGGTGGCGAACGATGACGACAGCGACTGCACCATCGACGAGACCAGCAGCGACTGCAGCACGGCAAAGAGGCGCGGCCCCGTAGACACCGGTATGGCCAACAACAGACAGCCGGCCAGCAGGCAGCTGCCAGTAATCAGAGCTATGCCGGCAGGCAGCATGGCGCGCCGCCACGGCTGATGAGCCCGGCGGGCCACCAGCAGTCCGCCTGCGGCCGACAGCGAGAGAGCCCACAACACCGACGCCCACCAGACGTCAAGTTCATAAACCACCCACAGGCAGGCGCCCAAGGCAGCCAGCTGGCTTGTCATCAAACCCAGCGCGCGCAAAGCCCGCTGAAACATGCGGCGGTCAGCCACATAGAAGAGGCTGAGTGCCACACCCAGCATCAGCCCAACGAGCAACACGCCCCACAAGGATATATCGGTTAACTGCATCATCGTGTTTATTGTTCAGAGTTCAGCAGCGAAACAGGAATAATTCATCATTTCGTGACTTATAACTCAAATCTCACATCCGCTCCCTCTGCGTAGACGTCATCACAGCTTGCCACGATGACGGTGCGGCCGGAGCGCGCCAGACCGCGCAAATAGCCAAAGGCATCGGTCGGCGGCTGGTCGGCCAGGAGCAGGGGTTTCTGCCGCAGCACAGCCACCGCCAGCAGGCGTGAGCCTCCGGCACGACGTGTCTCCTCGGCCAGCAGGCCATTGGAGATGGGCAGGTCGCGGTTGGCACGCAAGTCGAACACATCCTGCACGCTGGGCGCCTCATAGCGGCGTATCTCGCCCGCGTCAGCCAGTCGGCGCGGGGCGTAGGCCATCATGCTGCGCAAGAGGCCGGCCGTGCGCTCCGTGAGCGGTTCGCCGTCGATGCATATATAGCCGCTGCGTGGCACCTCGAAGCCCATCATCGCCTCCAGCAGGCGTGTCAGGCGTGCGTCGTCGGTTCCACTCAGACAGGTGAGCTGTCCTTCGCGTGCCATGAGCGAGAGCGTCTGCGCCTCACCTTCCAGCACCACCTCATTCAATTCCATTACTGCCATAGTTCGCGGCAAAGTTACAAAAATAATGCGAATAATGAATTAAGAATTAAGAATTATTTGTATCTTTGCAGCGAAAACCCTTAAACATGCGTGATATGGAACGAAAACAGATTACCTTCGACCGCTTCATCCGGGGCATCATCGTGGCCCTGGTAGTGGTGGCAGTGCTATGGCTGCTCGGTCGTCTCAGTAATGTCCTGCTGCCCTTCTTCCTGGCGTGGCTCATCAGCTATCTGCTTTTCCCGCTTGTCAAGTTCTTCCAGTACCGATGCCGCCTGAAATACCGCATCGTGGGCATCCTGTGCACATTCATCACCGTGAGCGCGGTGCTCACGGCCGCCTTCTGGCTCATAGTGCCCCCGGTCATCGACGAGAGCCTCAGGGTGAAAGACCTGCTGGTGGCCTATATGGCCAACGACGACACCATGAGCAATATACCGCGGCTGGTGCAGAAGTTTATTCACGACCACTTCACGGCCGACGAGGTGAAGGCACTCGTCACGCAAGAGGGCTTCATCGACAGTCTGAAGGCCGCCGTGCCCAAGGTGTGGGCTGTCATATCGCAGAGCATAAGCATCGTGTCGAGCATCTTCTCCGTCACCATGATCATCCTCTACACGCTCTTCATCCTGCTCGACTACGAGGAGATTTCCAAGGGATGGGCCTCGCTGCTGCCGCAGTCTGTCAGGCCCTTCGCCGTCAAGCTGGTGGGCGATGTGGAGACGGGCATGAATAAATATTTCCGCGGCCAGGCCCTGGTGGCCTTCTGCGTAGGCGTGCTCTTCAGCATCGGCTTTCTCATCATCGACTTCCCCATGGCCATCGGACTGGGCATGTTCATCGGGCTGCTCAACATGGTGCCCTATCTGCAGACCCTCGGCTTCATACCCACCATACTGCTGGCCATCGTCAAGGCAGCCGACACAGGTCAGAGTTTCTGGGTCATACTGCTCATGGCGCTGCTTGTCTTCGCTGTGGTGCAGACCATACAAGACACCTTCCTCGTGCCTAAAATCATGGGTAAGGTGACGGGGCTCAACTCGGCCATCATCCTGCTCTCACTCTCCATCTGGGGCTCGCTGCTCGGCATGCTCGGCATGGTCATAGCGCTGCCGCTCACCACGCTGCTGCTCACCTACTATCAGGACTATGTCATCAAGAAAGAGAAGAACGACGCACTGGACAAAATGACGCAAACTGAAGGAGGAAAATGAGCACATCCAGGCATTTTATGCGCGAAATATTTGGCGCTTTGAAATATTATGCTTATCTTTGCCATCTAAACAACCACTATTATGCTAACCGACCACCTCAAAGACCTGCAGGCCCGACTTCCGCGCTCCGTGAAAGTGGGAGTCATCCTGTGTGCCGGCATCATCGTCGGGCTGGGCGGCCTGTTCATGTATCTGCTGCGCGCCCACACCTACTTCATCGGTGACGACCCGGCGGCCTGCGTCAACTGCCATATCATGACTCCCTACTACGCCACGTGGAGCCACTCCAGCCACGGCCGCGACGCCACGTGCAACGACTGCCACGTGCCTCACCAGAGCCTGGCCCTGAAATACGGTTTCAAAGCCGTCGACGGCCTGAAGCACACGGCTTACTTCGTCGCCCACGCCGAGCGGCAGGCCATCATGGCTGAAGACCTGAGTGCAGAGGTTATCATGGACAACTGCATCCGCTGCCACACGCAGCTCAACCAGGAGTTTGTGAAGACCGGACGCATGGACTTCATGGCTGCCAAGCGCGGCGAGGGCAAAGCCTGCTGGGACTGCCATCGCAACGTGCCCCACGGCGGCATGAACTCACTCATGTCCACCCCCAATGCCGAGGCCGTCACGCCGCTGCCCCCCAGCCCCGTGCCCCAATGGCTGCAAAAAATGCTAAAGTAGCACTTCCCCCCCCAAAAAACATAAAACCCCATAAAACCCATCTCCTCCAATATGGCAAAACAACTGAAACAATGGCAAGGCTGGACCCTCTTCCTGGGCTCCATCGCCGTGGTGTTCGTGCTCGGACTGCTCGTCTCGTCGCTCATGGAACGGCGCGCCGAAGTGGCCAGCGTGTTCAACAACAAGCGCACCGTCTTCGAAGACTCTATCATAGCCCAAAACGAGCGCTTCAAGGCCGACTATCCTCGCGAGTACGAGACGTGGGCCATGACCGAAGACACCACCTTCCACTCGAAGTACAATTCATCCAACGAGACCGACGAGCTGGCCGACCGCCCCGAGATGGTCATCCTTTGGGCTGGCTACGCCTTCTCGCGCCACTACAACACGCCGCGCGGCCATAAGCACTGCATAGAAGACCTGCGCAAGATTCTGCGCACGGGCAACCCCGGCATCGACGGCGACGCCGACATGCAGCCAGCCACCTGCTGGACCTGCAAGGGCCCCGACGTGCCCCGTATGATGCGCGAGCTCAGCGCCAGCGGCTCGTCGTTCGACCCTGCCAACTACTATGCCGGCAAGTGGAGCGAGCTGGGCAGCGAGATTGTGAACACCGTGGGCTGCTCCGACTGCCACGACGCACGCACCATGGACCTGCGCCCCGCCCGTCCCGCTCTCTATGAGGCCTGGCAGCGTGCAGGCAAAGACGTGCGCAAGGCCAGCCATCAGGAGATGCGCTCGCTCGTGTGCGCCCAGTGCCACACGGAGTATTACTTCATCAAGCCCGATGACCCCGCCAACCCCGGCAAGGCCAACTACCTGATGTTCCCGCAAGACAAGGGGCTTACCTGCGAGGCTGCTGAGGAATACTACGACTCTATCGGCTTCTACGACTACATCCACCCGCTCTCGAAGACGCCCATCCTGAAGGCCCAGCACCCAGGTTACGAGATGGCCCTGCAGGGCATCCACGGGCAGCGCGGCGTAAGCTGTGCCGACTGCCACATGCCCTACAAGCAGGAGGGCGGCGTGAAGTTCACCGACCACCGCATCACCTCACCGCTGGCCAACATCGACCGCACCTGCCAGACCTGCCACCGCCAGGATGCCGAGGTGCTGCGGCAGAACGTCTATGACCGCCAGCAGAAGACCCGCGCAAGCCGCACCAAGCTCGAGAAGCAGCTGGCCGCCGCCCACATCGAGGCCAAGTTTGCCTGGGAGAAAGGGGCCACCGAGCAGGAGATGAAACCCATCCTGCAGCTCATACGCTCCAGCCAGTGGCGCTGGGACTATGCCTTCGCCTCCCACGGCGCCTCGTTCCATGCTCCCCAGGAGGTGCAGCGCCTGTTCAGCGACGGACTGGTGCAGGCTCAGGAGGCCCGCCTGCTCATCGCCAAGGTGCTGGCCCGCCACGGCTTCACCGGCGACGTGCCCATGCCCGACATCTCCACCAAGGAGAAGGCCCAGGCCTACATCGGCCTCGACATGCCTAAGCTGAAGGAGAAGAAACAGCGCTTCCTCGGCCAGGTGGTGCCGAAGTGGATTGACGACGCTAAGAAGAACGGCAAGCTCATCGAACTCTGATGTGGACTAAACCATGGACTCTGAAAGAAGGCTTCCTCCTCGGCGGAGGCCTTATCATAGCAGGACTGATGCTCCAGTGGAGCGTCGGTCCTGTTGTGTGGGATGCCTTCGCCTGGCCGGTCAACGCCATCGTGCTGGCCTGCTTCATGCTGCTCATAGCCAGCATCTACGCGCTGCGCAAAAGGGTGTACGCCTTCCGTTTCGCGGCCTCCTGCCAGGCTGCGCTGCCAGCCTTGTGCTACGCCGTGGCACTCACCATCGTCATGGGCCTGACGCGCCAGACTACAGGCGGATCGGGACTGAGCAACATGCTGGCCTTCTGGCCCTTCGTGCTCATCTATGCTTACCTGGCACTCATCCTGGGACTGGTGGCGTTGCGCCGACTGCTTCATCTGCAGCGCCTGAGCCGCGACCTCCCGTTTCTGCTCAACCACCTCGGCCTCTTCATCGCCCTGACCACGGCCACGCTGGGTAATGCCGACATGCAGCGACTGAAAATGGTCGCCATGGTCGGCCAGCCTGAGTGGCGTGCCGCCGACCAGCAGGGCAACATCCACGAGCTGCCGCTGGCCATCGAGCTGAAGCGCTTCATCATGGAAGAGTATGCCGACGGCTCCCCCCGCCGCTTC
Organism: Prevotella sp.; assembly: GCA_017934525.1. Lineage (GTDB taxonomy): Bacteria > Bacteroidota > Bacteroidia > Bacteroidales > Bacteroidaceae > Prevotella. The sequence goes on along the minus strand of JAGBJJ010000008.1, from coordinate 3,382 downwards.
GCCAGCGACATACAGATCCTGACGCAACAGGGCGGCAACATGCTGGCCACGGTCGACGTCAACAAGCCTGTGGAGGCAGCCGGGTGGAAAATCTATCAGTACGGCTACGACACCCGGCTGGGCGCCATGAGCCCGACGAGCATTTTCGAATTGGTGAGCGACCCGTGGCTGCCTGCCGTCTACGTCGGCATCTTCATGATGCTGGCCGGAGCAGTGTGCATGATGATGCTCCGGAGGGGCGAGAAATGAGAATTTATATTTATCTGCTATGAGCTGGGATGAGTTTATATATTTTGCCGTGGCGGCAGTGGCATGCTGGACGGCGGGCGCCTGGAGCGCCTGGAAGGACAAAGTCATGACGGCCGTGGCGGCCACGGCCGCAGGCCTGCTGGTGTTCTTCGCCTATATAGTATTCATGTGGGTGTCGCTGGAGCGGCCGCCGCTACGCACCATGGGCGAGACACGCCTGTGGTACTCGCTGTTTCTGCCCCTGGCTGGGCTCCTCGTCTACGCCCGCTGGCGCTACAAGTGGATTCTGTCGTTCTCCACCCTGATGGCAGCAGTCTTCATCTGCATCAATCTCTTCAAACCCGAGATTCACTCAAAGGCGCTCATGCCCGCCCTGCAGAGCGCGTGGTTTGCGCCCCACGTCATCGTCTACATGTTTGCCTACGCCGTGCTGGGCGCCTCGGCCTTCATGGCCGCCTATCTGCTCTGGACGCAGCGCACCGACGGCCGCCGGCTGGCAGGTGCTGCCCTCATGCCCGTCGACGACCTGGCGTACGTCGGACTGGCCTTCATGACCATCGGCATGCTCTTCGGTGCCCTGTGGGCAAAAGAGGCATGGGGCCACTACTGGTCGTGGGACCCTAAGGAGACGTGGGCAGCCATCACGTGGTTCAGCTATCTGGTCTACATCCACTACCGCCGTCTGCCGTCTCACCACCCCGCCGTGGCCCTGTGGATGCTCATCGCCAGCTTCATCCTGCTACAGATGTGCTGGTGGGGCATCAACTACCTGCCGAGCGCCATGGGCACCAGCGTCCATACGTATAGCAGTTAGGGAGAAGCCTCCTCCCCCATAGTAAAACAAGATGTATCGCCTGCCGACTTCTGCCTCACCCCCTTGAGAGCCAGGCACATCACAACCCATTTAATAAAAAAAACACCCGATGAACAACAACCAATACCGAATGCCTGCGGAGTGGGAACCGCAGAGCGGCGTGCAACTCACATGGCCCCACGCAGCCACCGACTGGGCCCCCATGCTCAGCGACATCCTACACACCTACGACGAGATGGCCGCAGCCATCAGCCGCTACGAGCCCGTGCTGCGCGTCGGCCAGCCCAACAACGACACCTGGGCCCGCGACCACGGGTTTATCACGCTGGTAAAAGACGAGGATGAGGCCGGGGCCGACCGCTCTTGCCGCCTCCTCGACTTCCGCTTCAACGGCTGGGGCGAGAAGTTCCCCTACATGCTCGACAATGCCATCAACCAGCGTCTCTACGACGAAGGCCGCTTTCGCGGCGAGTACGTCGACTGCCAGGACTTCGTGCTCGAAGGCGGCTCCATCGAGAGCGACGGCCGCGGCACCATCTTCACCACCACGCAGTGCCTGCTGGCCCCCAACCGCAACCAGCCGCTCTCCAAGGATGAGATAGAGGAGGTGCTGAAGGAGCGCCTCTGCGCCCACCGCGTGCTGTGGATTGACCATGGCCGCCTCACGGGCGACGATACCGACGGTCATATCGATACCTTGGTGCGCATCTGCCCCGACAACACCCTGCTCTACGTGGGCTGTGATGATCCGCACGACGAGCAGTACCGCGAGCTGCACCTCATGGAGCAGCAGCTGCGCACCTTCCGCACCGCCGACGGCCGCCCCTACCGCCTCATGCGCCTGCCCATGCCACGCCCCATCTGCGACGACGGCGAGAAGCTTACGGTGGGCGCTCATGCCCAGGGAGAGTGTCTACCCGCCACCTACGCCAACTTCCTCGTCGTCAACGGTGCCGTGCTCTGCCCTACCTATGCCCAGCCCGACCTCGACGAACAGGCCCTGCGCATCATCGGCCAGGCCTTCCCCGGACGCGACGTCGTGCCCGTCGACTGCCGCACCGTCATCCGCCAGCACGGCTCGCTCCACTGCTGCACCATGCAGTTTCCCGCCGGTGTGCTCAGAGGAGATGATGAGCTGGCTGAGGCAAAATGATGAAATGGTTAAATGGTTAGAATGATTTGTGGGCTGTTTTCGCGGTTTTTCAAACAAAAAGTAGTAACTTTGTGGCAGATTTCCGAAATGAGACGAAACGGAAACAGACAACAAGGGTCATTAACTCAAAAAAATTAATGTAACAATGAGGAAAGAACTGAAAATAGGTTTCTTGCAGCAGCATAACACCGTTGACATGCTTGACAACGTGGAGCGTCTGTGCGACGGCATACGCGACCTGGCACGCCGGGGCGCCGAACTCATAGTGCTGCAAGAGCTGCATAACTCGCTCTACTTCTGTCAGGTGGAGGACGTGAACAACTTCGACCTGGCCGAGACGATACCCGGCCCTTCTACTGATATCTACGGGCGACTGGCCAAGGAACTGGGGGTGGTGCTGGTCACGTCGCTCTTCGAGCGCCGCGCTCCGGGACTGTACCACAACACGGCCGTGGTGTTTGAGAAGGACGGGAGTATTGCCGGACGATATCGTAAGATGCACATACCCGACGACCCAGCCTATTACGAGAAGTTCTACTTCACGCCCGGCGACCTGGGGTTCCGGCCTATTGAGACCAGCGTGGGCCGACTGGGGGTCATGGTGTGCTGGGACCAGTGGTATCCTGAGGCTGCCCGCCTGATGACCCTCCGCGGTGCCGAGCTGCTCATCTACCCCACCGCCATAGGCTATGAGAGTACCGACACGGACGACGAGCATGAGCGGCAGCTGCGCGCCTGGCAGACGGTGATGCGCGGTCATGCCGTGGCTAACGGCCTGCCGGTGGTGGCTGTGAACCGTGTGGGCTACGAGCCTGACCCGAGCCAGCAAACGGGAGGCATCCAGTTCTGGGGCTCTTCGTTTGTGTGCGGACCGCAGGGCGAGATGTACTACGAGGCGTCGGCTACTGAGGAGGAGAGCATCATCGTGGCCGTTGACATGGAGCGGTCGGAGCGTGTGCGCCGCTGGTGGCCTTTCTTGCGCGACCGACGCATCGAGGACTACGGAGAGATTACGAGAAGGTTTTTGGATTTTTGATTTTTGTTTTTTGACTTTAGACTTTGGACCTTAGACTTTAGACCTTAGACTTTGGACTTTAGACTTTAGACTTTTGACCTTAGACTTTAGACTTTAGACTTTGTACCTTAGACTTTATACTTTTAATACT
>JAGBJJ010000074.1 GCA_017934525.1 Prevotella sp. | reverse complement strand
CTGCCCCCCAGCGCCTATCCCTTTAAAAACTCGCTCGGCGTGACGCCAACTATCTTCTTGAAGAGACGGGTGAAATGGTGGGGAAACTCGAAGCCAAGCATACGCGAGGTCTCGCTGATGTTGTGACCCTGCATCAGAAGACTCTTGCCGAGATTGACAACATAGGTGTGGATATAGCTGATGGCCGTGGAGCCGGTGGCCTTGTGAAACAGGTCGCCGAAATAATGCGGCGAATAGGCCATCTCTGAGGCACAATACGAGACGGTGGGAAGGCCCTGCCTATGCTGGCGTCCTTCAAAATAATACTGTTCGAGCAATGCGTGAAAACGCTTCAGTATGTCGCTCATGTCTTTGTGTTCCTCAGAGAGCTGGCGCAGATAGATGCGGTTGCAGTATTCCAGCAGCAGACGCAGATAGGCTAACAGCACGCTGCGCAGCACCGGAGAATCGCCGTGGCCTTCCAGCTCCTGCCGCATCAGGCTGAGCGTCTGCGTGATGCTCTGCCATTCGTGTGGCTCCATCCGCAGCGGCTCCATGGCAAAATAGGAGAAGAAGCGGTAGTCGCGCATGCGGGTCTCCAGGTCGGTGTTGTGCAGCAGCTCCGGCGACCAAAGCACTGCCCACCCGCTTATCATCAGCTCCTCGCCGTTATCTTCTGCACCGCCCTGCTGACCGGGCGCCACGGCTATAATGGAGGCATCGCTGACCTGCATCGCCCGTACGCCGTAGCTGAGGTTCTTGGGAAACTCACGCTGGATGAACAGCCCATACACGCCGTAGCTGTTGAGACTGGTATGCACGGGCGACACCTCGTCGAAACGGATGATGCTCAGCAGCGGGTGCAGCTCTGGCGCTCCCACCTGGCGGGCATAGACATTGGGGTTGTCAATCTTCAGTATCTTCTTCATTCTGCCCACAAAGTTAACCATTTTTCAGCTATTTGCAACCAAAATGGTGAAATAACAGCCTCCACAACTCTATTTTCTGCAAAATTGGTAAACATTCATGCTTTTTGTGTGGCACAGATATAAAACAATGTGCGTACCTTTGCAACCGACATTCACTTAAAGACTTACAAGAATGAAGAAATGGCTATTATCTGCAATGCTCGTGGCCGCAGTGCTTACGGCTTGCAGCAAGAAAGAGACCGACAACCCAAACAACAATCGTATGAATACAACACTGCAACTGACTCAGGAATGGGACAAGACGTTCCCCAAGAGTGACAAGGTGGACCATAAGAAGGTCACGTTCCACAACCGATACGGCATTGAACTGGCTGCCGACATGTACATGCCGAAAGAAAAGGGAGATGCGGAAAATGAAGCACTCCCTGCCATCGCCGTCAGCGGTCCCTTCGGCGCCGTGAAAGAGCAGTCGAGCGGACTTTACGCGCAGCACATGGCCGAGCGCGGCTTTGTGGCCATAGCCTTCGACCCGTCGTTTACCGGCGAGAGCGGCGGCGAGCCCCGACGCATGGCCTCGCCCGACATCAACACCGAGGACTTCCTGGCCGCCGTGGACTTCCTGGCCACACAGGAAGGGATTGACCCTGAGCGCATTGGCATCATCGGCATATGCGGATTCGGCGGCATGGCCGTCAACGCTGCCGCCATCGACCCGCGCATCAAGGCCACCGTTGCCTCAACCATGTACGACATGAGCAAGGTGAACGTGGAGGGCTACTTCGCCAGCGAAGACACGCCCGCCCAGCGCATGGAGAAGCGCCGCGCCATGGCCGCCCAGCGCACGGCCGACTATAAGGCAGGCACCTACAAGCGTGCCGGCGGCGTAGTTGACCCGCTGCCCGAGGATGCCCCTTGGTTTGTGAAGGACTACCACGCCTACTACAAGACCAAGCGCGGCTACCACGAGCGCTCGGGCAACTCTACCGACGGATGGAACGTCGTGGGCTGCCAGTCGTTCATGAACCAGCCACTGCTGGCCTGGGCGCACGAGATTGAGAACCCCGTGCTGCTCATCCACGGCGAGAAGGCCCACTCACGCTATTTCAGTGAGTATGCCTTTGAGCGGATGACGGGCAAGCACGTGGAAGGGGTGAACGCGAAAGAAGGCAACAAGGAGCTGATGATTATTCCCGGTGCTACCCATGTAGACCTCTACGACGACGTGGCTGGCGTCATTCCCTACGACAAGATTGAACGTTTCTTCAAGGATAACCTGAAATGAACATCAGACACTGCCTCACGCTGATGGCGGCCATGCTCCTGGCCTGCTGCTCGTCTGACAACGAGGCGCAGGCCGAGCCACAGCACACCACAGACGCTATGACAATGAACATCACCATCGACGGACAGACGCGCACCGTGGTCCTTGAGGACAACACTGCGACACGCGAGCTGACCGCTGCCCTGCAGCAGGCTCCCATCACCTATCAGGCCGACGACTACGGCGGCTTCGAGAAGGTGGGGGCGCTGGGCCGCTCGCTGCCCACCAGCAACCAGCATGTCACCACGCAGCCTGGCGACATGGTGCTCTACAACGGCAACCAGATAGTGCTCTTCTATGGCTCTAACACATGGAGCTACACGCGCCTGGGGCGCATCGGGCATGAGTCGGCCGACGACCTGAAGGCGTTTCTCAAAGCGGGGCAAGGCAGCGTCAGCGTCACCCTCTCGCTGCCGGAATCTGCCGCGGTCAGCAGTCCGGCCAGTGCCACAAAGGGGGAGGAGGCTTACTACTCCCTGAAGGGCCTGCGCGTGGAGCGCCCTGCCAAAGGCATCGCCGTCAAGAAGGGCAAAAAAGCCGTCGTCGCTCCATGACGACTGGCTGCCTGCGCAGGATTTTGGCCGAAATCCTACGAAAAATGGCCGGAATTTTCGAAATTCCGGCCATTTTTCGTGTCAGCCTCTCAGAGGCTTGATAAGCTTGCCGCCACTTGGTGACTGCCATGCGGTCGCACTCATGAAATCAGTAGACCACCTTGGCCGTGCGGCGGGTGCCGTCGATGTAGGTGGTCACCCTGACGTTGACGCCCCGGAAAGGACGGTCGGCCACGGCGCCGTCGGCATTGTAGTACTGCACGCTCAGCACGGGTGTCAGCGCCTGCGCGTCGGCAATGCCCGACGTGACCAGGTCGAAGGCCACCACCACCGACGGGTAGTAATTGTGGCGGGTGGCCATGACCTTCACGACGTACGAGCCGTCGGCCAGCTCCACGTCGCCCGTGGTGCTGTCGCTCTCGGTGGTGGGGTCGGAACCGTCGAGTGTGTAGTAGAACACCACCTCGTCGAGGTCGTTGGTGAAGGTGATGACACCCTTGCCCTGGGTGAGTCCGGGGGCAGGCACCGTGTCGGGCACGGCGGCCACGGGGATGCACTTCACATAGGCGGCACTGGCGGCCACCAGCGTGTCGGCCAGCTCATCGGCGGGATCCATCCAGAGCAGGCTGTTGTCTCTCACCGCAAAGGCCCGGCCGCCCTTGAGCATGGTCCACGTCAGGCCCTCAGCCGTGTTGAGCACCACGTCGTGCTTGATGCTGTCGGCGCGGGCGTTGTCGGCAAAGAATGCCACGGCTGCGGCGGCAGCCTGCGCGGCAGGCTCGTCGGCAAAGGTCTTGAGCATGGGATAGCGGCCCGGCTCGAAGAGCCAGCAAGCCCCATCGGTGTCTCCGGAGCCGTCGGCCGTCGTCAGGAGGTCCTGCGGCGCACTGCCGCTGGTAAGCTGCGCCGTGGTGAGGGCGCTGGCGCCGTCGTGGGCAGTGCCGTGGGCAGCCTCATGCAGCGACAGCTGTCCGTCGTAGTAGCAGGCGGTCATGGTGCCCACCTGATACATCTTGCCCACGATGTTGCCGATGGTGCCTTCCTCGGTGGGCCCTGTGGTGTGGTCGAAGTCTACGATGCCTATGTTGACGGCTTTGTCGGCTATCTGCTTCTCCTTGTTGTTAAACCAGGCCATGATGCCGCCCACATACTTCGGGGCGTGTATATAGCCCGTGTTGAGCACGTTGCTCACCGTGCCGAAGTTGGCATGGCAGATGCCGCCGGCCGTGTTGCCGCGCGTGGCAGCATACTGCTCGTTGATGTGCTCAATGGCCACCTCGCCGTCGTTCTGGCAGTTGTCGATGAGGCCGCGGTTGGTGGCGCAGATGCCGCCCACATACTGATAGCCGCCCACAATCTTACCGACATTGTAGCAGCCGCTGATGACGCCGCCGTCGGCATTGTAGCCCGTCATCGAGGCCACGTTGCCCGAATGGCCTGTCACCCGGGCGTAGTTGCGGCAGTTTTCGATGCGGCCGCCGTTGTTGTAGCCCACCAGGGCTGCCGAGCGCGAGAAGAACTCGAAGTGGCAGTCGGCTGCCATGCGCAGGTTCTTGACCACGCCGCCCGCCTTCAGGTTGTTGACGAAACCGCAGTTGCTGACCGACGCAGTGGTTTTACCCTCAGCGTCGAGCTCGCAGGTGACCATGCGCACGTTGTGTATGGTGTGGTTGTCGCCGTCGAGTATGCCGCCGAAGGCGTAGGTGGAGTAGCCGCTGACGCTGCCGTTAGGGGCAATGCCCTTGAAGGCGGCGTCGTGCTCCACATCGATGTCGGCGGTTATCTTGAAGTGTACGCCCGTGTACGACATCTTGTTGTCGAAGGTGATGGTGCTCAGCTTGATGAGCTCCTCTTTATTGCGAATCAGGAAGGGGTCGTCCTCGGTGCCCGAACCCTCAAACTGGTTGGCCGGGACCACCCTGACAAACAGGTACTTGGCCACCGAGCCGCTCTGCGCCAGCAGCGTGTCGACGCCCACCCTGCCGTTGAGCAGCACCTCGCCCGTGCTTTGCTCAATGTCGAGGGTATAGCCTTCGGTGCCGTTCTGGCCGCCCCGCGATGCATACCACTTCACGCCGTTGTCGATGGCCAGGGTGAAGTTCGACGTGACCGACTCTACGGTCTGCGCCGTATCGGCCAGCGCTATCGGGGCCGCCGCCACATATGACGCCGCATTCTGCGCGATGCTGGTGAGGCGCGGATAGAGGTGGTCGGTCAGGGTCCACACGTCGGTGCTCAGCGCCATCTTGCTGTCGGTGCCGGTCATCTCGCTGGTGCAGAGGGCACCATTCTTGCTGGTCACCAAGGGCAGCATCTGCGCGTCGTAGTAGCAGCTGGCAATGGTGGGTCGCTTGCCGCCGCCCTGCGGGTCGTAGTAGCCCACGTAAGGGTAGTAGTCGGCCTTGGTGGTGCCCGTGACGAGACCGGTGACGTAGCAGTTGCTGATGTTGATGCTGTCGGGGAAGTCGGCATAGACGATGTTGAGCGTATAGCCCACGATGGCCCCCGAGCGACTGCTGCCCACGCAGTTCTCGCCCGCAAAGTGGCAGTCGGTGATGTCGGTGGCGATGTTGCCGCCCACGATGCCGCCGGCCACCGTGGCGCCCACGGTGCTGCCCAGCATGCCAATCTGTGCCAGCGAGAGGCAGCGGCTGACGGTGTTGCGGCTGGTGGTGCCCACGATGCCGCCCGCAAACTGCGTGGTGCGGGTCAGATAGATGTTGCCGCTGAAGTAGCTGTCACTGATGGAGCCGCCGTAGTCGCTGCTCATCTGGCCCAGCAGACCGCCGACGGGGGCCTGACTGGTGGTACTGGTAATCATGACGTTGGTGGCGGTGGCGCTGATGAACGACACGGGGTGGCGACTCACGCCGAACACGCCGCCGCACTGGGCCTCAGCCTGCACGTTGCCCGAGAACGAGCAGTGCACGGCGGGGCCCACCTTGCCGGCCAGTCCGCCCACGGTGTACTGGCCCTTGATGCTGCCGTTGGTGGCCTTGCAGTTGTCCATCGTGCCGTTGCAGTTGCCGGCAATGGCTCCGGCAAAGTAGTAGGAGCACTCCACCACGGGGTTGCTGACGGTGACGTTCTTGATGACGCCGCAGGTGTCGACCGAGCCGAAGAGGCCTGCATAGCCGTTCTGGCCCGTGCTGATGGTGAGGTTGCTGATGGTCTTGTCGTCGCCGTCGTAGGTGCCGGCAAAGCGGTAAAGGTCGTCGCTGCCGCCGATGGGCGGGAAGTTGTAGCCCTTGGCATTGATGGGCCTGGTCTGCTTGAAGTACCGTCCTTCATACATCTTGACATACTTGCCTGTGGGGTCGGTCGTCGTGCCGTAGTTCACGCTGTCGCTCAGGGCCAGCAGGTCGGCCAGGGTCTCAATGAGCCAGGGGTCGGCGGCGGTGCCGCTGCCCTTGAATCCGGCCTGTGTCTGAACGGGCGGATACTGCAGGGCGAAGGGCAGCGCAATGTCGCAGCTCTGGTAGCGCGCGGCATAATACTTGCCGTTGCTGGTGTGCACGGCGCAGCCGCCCCACGACAGGCGGTTGTCGTCGGTCGAGCCGCGTATGGTGCCGTTGATGGTAGTGAGGCCCGTCTCGGGGTCGAAGGGGTAGAGATAGAACACGCCGTAGCTGCTGTTGCTGAAGAGCTGCTGCGGCGTGATGGTCAGCGTGTGGTCGCCTTTGATGCCTATCAGATAGCGGTAGCCCAGACCCAGGAAGTTGACCACCTCCACCTCGTTGGTGGCCGTCTGGCTCACTATCACGGGGTAGCTGTGTTCCTCAGAGCCGGTCTGGTTGCCTTCTTCATCATACGACAGCTGCACCACGTTCATCGTGGCATTGGCGTCTTCTATGACACTCCTGTCGCGTATGTCGCCCAGTATATAGCCGGCGTAGTCGCCCGACGTGATATACATGGCCCAATGGTCGAGCGTGATGACACCGTCGGCCAGCACGCCCGTGATGGCGGCCACAGTGTCAACCGAGGTGTAGCCGTCGTTCACGTGGATAATGTCGCAGTTGCCGTAGGTGGCACTCACGTAGACGCTCTGCCGTGGTATCGACACGGCGCCCGTGGCGGGGTCGAGCGTGGCGGTGAGCGTCTGCCCCAGGCCTGCAAAGTTGCTGATGGTGAGCGTATTGTCACTCAGCGTCAGGCTGACGGCAGCGGCGCTCAGATACGCATCGTCCTGACCGTAGTCGAGCTGCAGCGGCGTCTGGGGCAGGTCGGCCATGCTGGCGGCCGCGCTGCGCGAGCGATGGCGCTCGGGGGCGATAGTGGCCCCCTGATGTTCCACTCTGGAGAGTTTGTCGGGCGCAAGCCTGCTGCCTGCTGCCAGACTGCCTGTAGTCTGGCTGAGTGCGGCCACGGGCTTGTAGGCCGCGACGTCGTAGAAGCGCGTCTGGGCTGTAGCACAGAGACTTACAGCCGACAGGACTGCTACGAAAGATGCATAGAACTTCTTCATAACGTTTAGTTTTTGGTTGATAGATATAAGTAGATTAGACCTTACAAAGGTAGGAAGTTTATATGAGAAAAGCAGGGATTGAGCGTGTTAATTATGACAAAAATTAACAATAATTACGTTAACCATTCCTTGGCAGAAATGGTCTTAGGCGTGGTTTAAAGTTGTGGTGAATGCTAAAAACGGTAGGATTCGGGGGCGGCAGGAGCCTGCGTCTATTGCTTCTCGGTCATGTATCTCCAGTAGCGGCGGGGCATGTCGTTCAGCTGTTTGCGCGGGTTGATGCGCTCGCGGATGCAGATGGCCTTGAAGTAGGTGCGCCAGAGGTCTTGAAAGAGCTGGTCGTTGTCGCTCAGCAAACTGTCGTCGAGCTTGCCCGTGGTGAGGTCGAACGGCAGGGCGGCACCGTCTTCGAAGGTGACGCGCACCACGGTCTGCGTGTCGTGGTAGTAGCCGTAGCGCCGGTGGGCGTCGTAGATGAGCCAGGGCTGGTCGCGGAAGTGGTCGATGACGAGGGGCAGCACGTTGTGGTCGGGCGACACCACGCCGAGGTAGGTGCCGTCTTTGGCCTTCTGGAAGCGCAGGAACTGCTTCATGCGCTGCGACTCGTGGAGCACGCGGCGGCAGGTGTTGCGCACGTAGAGCACGTCGGCATCGCTGGCGTTGTGCTCTATCGAGGGCGCACCTTTGGGCTGGCGGAACACCTTGCATATATAATTGAAAAGAGGGGTGTCGAGCTCGCGCTGCTCCGACAGATAGCTCAGCATGATGATGCGCACGCCCTCGGCCGACAGCCGCTGCTCTAAGCCGGCCCACACGCGGCGGGCTTTCTCGTCGGCGGTCTGCACCTGATGTACCTGCTCGGCAAACAGGGGCAGCACGTCGCCCTCGCCCGCCAGCAACTCTGGCTGCTGACGGAGGGTGAAGCTGTCGAAGACTGCCGTGAGCAGCCCGTCGAGGGTGCGGTCAAACAGATAGACTAACATCTTGCTGCAGTGTGTGTGTTTATTCGTCTTGGAAGTCGAGCGTGAGCTGGCGCTCCTCAGCAGCGCGCTTCTGCTGCGCCTTCGAGATGAGCAGGGGCCGCAGGCGCTCGGGGCGCAGCTCGTTGATGCCCACTAAGGGCTGCGAGAAGGAGCTGGTCAGCTCGCCGCAGGTGATGAAGTACTTGGCTTTCTTCAGCACCACGCCCATCTTCTTCAGATGGTAGCTGGTCACGCGGTTGAAGCGGCGGCTGCTCACGATGAGTCTGGCCGACTTCACGCCGATGCCTGGCACGCGGAGTATGTGCTGATAGGCCGCCGTGTTGATGTCGACGGGGAAGAACTCCGGGTGGCGCAACGCCCAGGCCAGCTTGGGGTCTACCTCCAGGTCGAGGTTGGCATGACGGTCGTCGACAATCTCGTCGACTTTGAACTCGTAGAAGCGCAGCAGCCAGTCGGCCTGATACAGGCGGTTCTCGCGCACCAGCGGCGGCTGCTTCAGCTTGGGCAGGCGTGGGTCGTAGGTGTTCACGCTGATGTAGCCGCTGTAGTAGACGCGTCTCATCGTGGGCTGGCCGTAGAGGGCCGACGACATCTGCAGGATGTCGCGGTCGGACTCTTGCGTAGCGCCTACTATCATCTGCGTAGACTGGCCTGCCGGCACGAAGCGCGGCGCATGACGAAACTTGCGGCGGTCTTCCTTGTTTTCGAGCACGCCCTGCTGGATGAGGCGCATGGGCTGGAACACGCTCTGGTGGTCTTTCTCTGGCGCCAGCAGCTTGAGCGAGCTCTCGCGCGGAATCTCTATGTTGACACTCATGCGGTCGGCCCAGCGGCCTGCCTCGGCCATCAGCTCGCGGCTCGCCCCGGGGATGGCCTTCAGATGGATGTAGCCGTTGAAGTGGTGCACCGTGCGCAGGTCGCGCACGATGGCCGTCAGCCGCTCCATTGTGTAGTCGGGCGTGCGCACCACCCCACTCGACAGGAACAGGCCCTCGATGTAGTTGCGGCGATAGAACTCCATGGTGATCTCCTCGAGTTCCGAGACCGACAGCGTGGCCCGCGGGATGTCGTTGGAGCGGCGGTTGATGCAATAGGCGCAGTCGTACTTGCAGTGGTTGGTGAGCATCACCTTCAGGAGCGAGATGCACCGCCCGTCGTCGGCAAACGAGTGGCAGATGCCCACGCCTCCCACGGTGTTGCCCACCATGCCTTTGCTGCCGCTGCGCACGGTGCCACTCGACGAGCACGACACATCGTACTTCGCCGACTCTGCGAGGATTCGCAACCTTTCCATTGTCTTCTCTGTCAGCATCAGGGTACAAAGTTACAAAAAGTCGGGCGTATATCAAAAGAAAGTCGTTTCTTTTTTTTTGAGAAGGCGGAGAAGTTTCGGTGCCGGTGAGGACACTCCCCTCTTGCACCAACTCCGCTGATGTTGATAATTGTTAATTTATGCCGATACTTAGGTTTTTCTCGAAAGAAAACTGTATATTTGCATTAATATAAAAAACACACTGGCTATGGAAAATAAAAAAATTAAGCAAATACTTAAATCTTGCTATGGATACGACTCCTTCCGACCTATGCAGGAAGAAATCATCGAGCATACCATTAACGGAGGTGACTCACTGGTGCTAATGCCTACTGGCGGCGGAAAATCACTTTGTTTCCAGATTTCTGCTCTTATGATGGAAGGAACGGCAATTGTCGTGTCGCCATTAATCTCACTGATGAAAGACCAGGTGGATGCCCTGAGGGCCAGCGGAATTGCAGCTGAAGCACTGAACAGCAGCAATGACGAAGGGACGAACCGCCATATTATAGAACAATGTGTAGAGGACAAGATAAAGTTACTTTATATCTCACCAGAACGACTGGTGGGGGGAGTGGTGCATCTTTTGCAACAGACGCGAATTTCGCTTTTTGCTATTGACGAGGCACATTGCATTTCCAACTGGGGGCATGACTTCCGTCCTGAATACACGCAGTTAGGACAACTGCGGCAAATGTTTCCAGGTGTTCCTATCATGGCTTTGACAGCTACTGCCGACAAAATAACAAAACAGGACATTCTGAAGCAGTTGCACTTGGAACAGGCAAAGACATTCATCAGTTCTTTCGACCGTCCGAACCTGAGCCTCGACGTGAAGCGCGGCTATTCGGCCAAGGAAAAACTGCGCTCCATTGTTAAACTGATCAACAGGCATCCGCAAGAGAGTGGCATCATCTATTGCTTGGCGAGGAAAACCACAGAAAAACTTGCAGAGAAGCTGAAAAAGGAAGGTTTCTCTGTGGGAGTATATCATGCAGGACTTCCTAACTCTGAACGCGACCGAGTGCAAAGCGACTTCGTGGCAGACAAAATACATATTATGTGTGCTACCATTGCTTTCGGCATGGGTATAGACAAAAGCAATGTGCGGTTTGTAGTGCACTACAACTTGCCCAAAAGCATTGAAAACTTTTACCAGGAGATAGGCCGTGGAGGACGCGACGGTCTGCCCTGCGAAACCATTCTCTACTACAATCTTCAAGATATCATTACATTAAGAAGATTTGCTGACGAGAGCGGGCAGCAAAGTATCAATCTGGAGAAGCTGCAACGCATGCAGGAGTATGCAGAATCACAGGTATGCCGTCGGCGCATACTACTCAATTATTTCGGTGAGACAAGCGACAAGAGTTGCGGCAACTGCGATGTTTGTCACACACCACCTCAGTCGTTCGAAGGAACCATCATCGCCCAGAAAGCATTATCTGCCATAGCACGCACTGGTGAGTCGATTGGATTTACTGTCGCCATCGACATCTTGAGAGCTTACATGTCACCTGAGATTATAGCCCATCAATACAATGAACTGAAAACGTTCGGAGCTGGTCGCGATATTTCTCAGCGAGACTGGCACGATTATCTTCTGCAACTGCTTCAGATGGGATTCATTGAAATAGCCTATAATGAAGATCGCCACATACATATCACAACATTAGGGCAGCAGGTGCTACGCGGTGAACGAACTGTAAAACTTGCGGTAATAAATCATGAAGACTCCAGCGTAAGAGCCAAGCGAAAGAGATTGAAGGAAGAATTTGATTGTCCTCAATCTACATTGAGGAAAAATGAAGACACAGAACTCTTCAATAAACTAAAAGAAATCCGCAAACGTATTGCCGACGCACACCAATGGCCTGCTTATGCAGTCCTTTCCAACCGTTCGCTACATCATCTGGCTACCGAACGCCCCACTACACTTGCAGCATTTGGAAACACTTTTGGCATTGGTGAACACAAACGGGATTCCTTTGGAGCGGAGTTTATTGAGGTCATCAGACAATATACCTCGACGCAAGAAGATTTACCATTTCCAATGGCAGCTCCTGTCGGTTCTCCCTCTGAGAAAACAATGTCGTATATGGAAAACCAAAAGCAACTTCACGCAAAAGCATATGCCACTTGGACTGAGGATGATGAAAGGCTGTTGCGTCAATATGTGGATGAAGGTCAATCAGTAGACGAAATCGCCTCATTGATGGAAAGAAATAACGGGGCTATACGATCACGAATCAAGAAGTTAGGGATATCATTTGAGAAAGAGCCTGACCACTCTGAACTATGGTTTGCAGAATATGAGCAGGAACTGGATAGACTTCTGAGAGAAAAGGCCGAGATTGAAGAAAGCATTAAGGCTGTACGCTCCAAGATTCTACGACAGATGGAAGAACGGAATCTGGACATATTTGAATCAAGCAAATTTAATGTCAGCTATTTTCCACCACGAATTATTCAGCAGTTTGACAGCAAAGCTTTCAAGGAAGAGCATGAAGACTTATACTCTTCGTATTGTTCACCAAAAGAAAGAGAAGCTTCAATCATCGTCAGGCGTAACAAAGAGACTGAATACGGCAGCAGCGGAAGCCTTACATGAGCAGACGCTCAAGCGACGGCACCTCGATGCGACCGCGATGGAGCTGCAAAAGGCCCTCGCGCTGCATGGCGTTGAGGGCACGCGACACGTCGAGACGGCTGCAGCCAAGCTGCTGTGCCAACTGCGTCATGAGGATGCGGATGTCTTTGTGGCCGGCGGGATAGATGGAGTGGTCGAGAAAGAAGATGATGATGCGCTCACGCAGGCTGCGCGGAGCGCGGCGCCATGGATGACGGGCCCGGCGCTGGGCCTGCGTGGCCAGGTGATTGAGCAGGTTGAGGCGGAAGATGAAGAAGTCGTCGAGCAGGCGCAGCACTTCGTCTTTGGAGACAGTGATGAAGTGGGCCTCGTCCAGAGTGACCACGGAGGCGCTGTAGCGCGGCGAGGCGCCCAAGAGGACTTCAGGCTGCAGCAGCCAGGGGGCTGACACCTGCTCGACGACGGCATAACTGTGGTCGTCGCTCTCGGTGGTGATCTGCAGGCGGCCGTTTACCAAGAAGCGCAGCTCCTGGCAGAAGTCGCCCTCGCGAACCACCGTCTTACGCGGGGGCAGCTTGAGGAAGCCAAACTTAGTGTTGCCTGCCATATGGAGCAGTTCGGCACGGCTGAGTCCCTGGAAGAGATGAAACTGCAGCAGCTTGTCGTAGAAGCTGAGCTCGTGGATAATCATTGCTCAGTCGGTATTGACGTCGACCTGACCGGCCAACGTGGGCGAGAACCACACGCTGAGGGCCCCCTGCTCGTCGGTATAGATGAAGTAGGCCTGCAGCTCGGGATGGCGGTCGAGCACACGGCGAGCGCCTTCGAGGCCGAGCACCATGAACGACGTGGCATAGGCGTCGGCCACGGCGCACGAGTCGGCCAGCACAGTGGCCGAGAGGATGTTATGCTGCACGGGGTAGCCGGTGCGGGGGTCGATGGTGTGGGCATACTTGCGCCCGCCCTTGTAGTAGAAGTTGCGGTAGTTGCCGCTGGTGGCCATGGCACGGTCGGTGACGCCGAGCACGGTCTGCAGCTCGCCGTCGACGGAGAGCGAATCGTCGGTGGGCTTGGTGACGCCGATGCGCCAGGGCACGCGACTGGGGCTGATGCCACGTGTGACGACCTCGCCGCCTATCTCGATCATGAAGTTCTTGACGCCCTTGTGCTCGAGCAAGCGGGCCACCACATCACAGCCATAGCCCTTGGCGATGGCACTGAAATCGAGCTGCGAGCGTATCTTGAGAAGGCTGTCGACCTGCTGTCGCGTGGGCATCTGCTCGTGCTTGAAGCCGAAGCCCCAGGCGTTGACCAGCGGTGCGACGGTGACGTCGAAGGCGCCGTCGGTTTCGCGGTTGACGCGCTGCGCCAACTGGTAGACCTCTTGGAACATGGCGCTGCGCTGCGGTTGCTCACCACGGTTGATACGACTGACGGTAGACGTGTCGTTGAACATGGAGAACTCTGCGTCGACTTGCAGCAGGGTCTGCTCTATTTCCTTCTGGTAGTCGGCGTGACTTTGATATGTGATGTTGTAGATGGTGCCGAAAATCATGCCTGAGTTCTTCTGATAGGGCATGCTGCGCTGTTCGCGTGCCACGAAGAGCGTGCCTACCACGAGGAGTAGCAACAGCGGCGGCTGCCACCACTTTAGTTTTCGTTTAGCTGTTTGCATGGTGTTTGGGATGTTTCGTTGTTTCAGTTTCTCGTTATAACGTTATCGCGTTATTGCATCAACTTCAGTTCGCTGCCTCGCCGCTCGCCCTCAGATGTCTATTGTCACGTAGAAGGCTGCACCGAGCTTGGTGGTGCCCTGCGTGCCGTAGCCGGGCACATACCAGGTCTTTTCGGTGAGACCGTCGTTGTGGAACAGGCGGCGCTTGAAGCGCACGCTCCATCCTAAATGCAACGGACCGGCCACCTTGGCCTCAAGGCCAAAGAGAACTTCGGCCCAGTGCTGCGAACACGCTTCGCCCTCTACGCCATAGTGCACCGGACGCTGCCACACGGGGTCGACGAGCTGCGGGGAGGTGATGTCTACCTTATAGGCAGTAAAGCCGTAGCGCAAACCAGCATAGACGCGGTTGCCGGTGTGCTTCTTCTTCATGATGTTGACGTCGGCTCCTACACGGAAGTAGGGCGCCGAGGTCTTGTAGCAAATGACCGATGTCTCGTCGGGTACGTGGTTGGCACGCCCCAGACCTACCTCTACCGTGGGGAAATACTGGTCGTGGAGGTTGAGACGCACGGCACCTTCGTACTGGCCGTAGTCGCTGAACTGCATCTGGGCCAGTCCCACCACGTCGAAGCCCACGGCGAACCCACGCAGCAGTGGCACCGTGTCGCGTTCAAGACGCAGGAACTGCTGCGCCTGCGCGGCTCCACCGCTGCCTGCAAGCAGCAGCAGGCTAATGACGAGGCGCGAAATAAAGCTTGATATGTGTGACTGTCTGGTCATAGGTAACAGATGGATTGCTGATCACGATGCTGTCGATGCCGCGGCGGGTGTGACGCACACCGGTAAGGTGATGGAAGAAATGAGGGGCGCAGTCGACCGACTCGAAGTGAGGTGTGTCGGTCTTCTGCAGGAAGACGGTGTCAAGTGTGATGACATGGCTGGTGTCAGCCACGCAGAAGATGAGGGTGTCTTCGGGGTTCTGATAGCCGACGGGCAATGAGAAGACGGTGACACCCGTGGCACGGTTGAGCAGCAGCACGTCAGTGCCGTCGGCCCGCGGACTCCATACGGAGAGGGTGTCTTTCAGCGTGTCGGGCACGGCATAGTTCACCGCCACCGTGTTCTGCACGGGGCAGTCGATGCTCGAGCAGGAGAGGGTGAGCGCCAGCAGGCCCGCTCCTAATACGAGGGGGAAGCTCATCCCCAGCCTGGCGCTGAGGCAACGGGCCGCCCTAAACCCCTCCCTAAGGGAGGTGAGTGAGGGGTGAGCTGTGATGCGGGTAATGGCACGCCGGATGATGTTGATGACGGATTGGCTCATGCTCTGTTCTCTTGCCTATATATTATATTGCAGTAAGTGACTAATCGTTATTTTCTTATATGAAGTATTCACCAAACTTGTTCTTCTACTTTTCAAAACAATCGTACTCCCCCCTGATTCTCCTCGCCATGCATGAGGGGCCGGGGGCTTTCTTATATCGTTTCTGCTATCTGATAGTCGTTGCGGTTTTGCGACGAGCGACTGATGAGGTCGCCCAGAAAGCCGGTGAGGAAGAGCTGGGTGCCCAGAAGCATCATGGTGAGCGATATGTAGAAGTAGGGCGAGTCGGTGATAAGGCGCTGCGGGATGCCCTTGGCCAGACAGTAGAGCTTGCCGGCACCGATGACTACCACGGCCAGGAAGCCTATGAAGAACATGATGGTGCCGAGGAAACCGAACACGTGCATGGGTTTCTTGCCGAAGGTGGAGAGGAACCAGAGCGTGAGCAGGTCGAGATAGCCGTTGACGAAGCGGTTCCATCCCATAAACTTTGAGGTGCCGTACTTGCGGGCCTGGTGGTGAACCACCTTCTCGCCAATATGCGAAAAGCCTGCATTCTTGGCCAGATAGGGTATATAGCGGTGCATCTCGCCGTAGACCTCGATGTTCTTCACCACCTCGTGCCGGTAGGCTTTCAAGCCACAGTTGAAGTCGTGCAGGTTCTTGATGCCGCTCACACGGCGCGCCGTGGCATTGAAGAGCTTGGTGGGAAGCGTCTTCGACAGCGGGTCGTAGCGTTTCTGTTTGTAGCCGCTCACGAGGTCGTAGCCGTCTTCTTTGATCATGCGATAGAGCTCGGGAATCTCGTCGGGCGAGTCCTGCAGGTCGGCATCCATGGTGATGACTACATCGCCCTGAGCCTCGGCGAAGCCACAGTAGAGAGCAGGGCTCTTGCCGTAGTTGCGACGGAAGCGGATGCCTTTCACATGGTCTGACTGGCGGCGGAGGTCGCTGATAATGCTCCACGAGCGGTCGGTGGACCCGTCGCTGATGAAGATGACCTCGTAGGTGAAGTGATGCTCGTGCATCACGCGCTCTATCCATCTGAACAGCTCAGGTATCGACTCTTCCTCGTTGTAGAGGGGTACTACTACTGATATATCCATATTTTGCTTATGTTATTGTTTTTTTCTTTTGCAGCACGGCAGCGATGGGGATGCCAAGCACCAATCCCGACAGAAACAGCAGCTCGAGCATGCTGATGGCCATGTCGATGGGACGAAGGCTGCGCAGCAGGTCAAGGCTCTCGCTCATCTGCTGCGTCATGCCCATCTGCCGGAGCATCTCGGCATTGGCACCTTCGGTCATCATGCGCGACAGCGAGTCGACCATATAGCCACGGTCGAGATAGGCAAAATAGGCATACTGCACCAACGCAAACAGCAAGGCGGCATAGAAAAAGACAAACGTCACATAGCCCCAACCTCGCGCAAAAGATATCTCGCCGTCGAGGTTGTCGTCACGAAACTTGCGGAGCCGATAACCTGCGAAAAACGGCATGCCCACGGCCAGCACAAGGGCTGCCAAGCCAAAGCCGGGCAGACTGAGCCCTGCCACATAACAGGCGAAGCTGGCTACAAGCCACAAGGCTACCCAGACGCCGTCGATGCGTGCAAAGGCTTTCAGCTGTAAATATTCTGATGCTGTCACACTATTGAGTTATGAGTTTAGAATTACGTTGCAAAATTACTCATTTTTCGCCACATAAACCATGCTTAGCTACAAAAATAAGTTAAAAACACAAAATTCTCAACTATCATTTCTCAATTCTCGATAAAAAGAAGTACCTTTGCATCCGCTTAATGCAAAATATGGGCAAGTCCTGTACGGCCAGCTCCCTCGGAATCCTCCAGGACGGGAACGTAGCAAAGGTACTTGGTTGTAGCGGCGCGATACAGACCGCTTGCCCACCCGCCTCTTTAGCTCAGTTGGCCAGAGCACGTGATTTGTAATCTCGGGGTCGTTGGTTCGAATCCGACAAGAGGCTCAGAAAAGGTAATAGAGAGTAACAGCTTGATGGTGTTACTCTCTATTTTTTTGCATCGATGAAGGCTGCACGGCTCCACATTTGTACAACCATGCCTCGACACAAACCGGTCGAGGGATACACGCATACCTGTGCTGTTTGTTATAGGCTTTGACGAAGTATCTCAACCACCTCGGCACGTGTCAGCTTATGATAGCCGGCATCGAAGATAAGTGTGCTGTCGGCAATGGCCTCGATATTCGACTCTGTCACGCCGAGCTGGGCAGAGTGCATCACCACACCGATATCGTGCATCCACCGCTCAAGGGCAGCCAGGCCTTCCGAGGCAATCTGCTCATCGCTCTTCCCATCGGGCCGCACCTCCCACACATTCTGAGCGAAGCGCACAAACTTAGGTAGTCCATAGCGCATCACATGGCGATAGTAAGGCAGCGAGACGGCCGACAGCGTCATGCCGTGGGTGGCATCCGTATGGGCGCCAATGGCCTGGCCAATCATGTGCACCATCCAGTCGCCGCCCTTGCCGCACTTCAACAGCGTGTTAAGAGCCCAAGTGGCCGTCCACATGATATTCGAGCGGGCCTCGTAGTCCTGCGGGGACTTCACTGCAATGCGCGTGGAATGAATCAGCGAGCGCATCAGCCCTTCGGCTATATAGTCAGTGGTGTAGTCGCCGTCGCCCTGGAAATACTGCTCCATGATATGACTCATGATATCAAAGAAGCCCGCCACCATCTGATACTGGGGCACAGTGAACGTGAACTTCGGATTAAGAATGGTGAACTTCGGAAAGGCATAGGCACCGAATACCTTACCTATCTTCATCCCTACCGAGTGATTGGTAATCACCGAACCGCCATTCATCTCGGAGCCTGTGCCCACCATCGTCAACACCGCACCGACAGGAATCACGCGACACGAGGGCTCGCCCTGGTGAACGTAATACTTCTCCCACGGATCTTCTTCGCACCAAGCCGAGCAACTCACACCCTTGGCGTAGTCGATTGTGGAACCACCACCAACAGCCAATATCAGGTCTGCCTGATGCTCGCGAGCCAGACGGGCTCCATCATACAGTTTCTCGATAGTAGGATTGGGCATGACTCCAGCATCCTCTACAATCGTCTTGCCTGCCTCACGCAGAATGCTCACCACTGCGTCATAAATGCCATTGCGCTTCACGCTGCCACCGCCATAGCACAACTGCACAACAGGACCGTAATTCTTCAGTTCGTCACCCAAGAACTTCAGTGAATCGTCGCCAAAGTAAAGCTTTGTAGGATTTTGATAAGAGAAATTTCCTTGCATATCTACATTCTTTTAAAAAAAACACAATCTGACTGCAAAGATACAAAATAAATTCGGAAAAGCATTAACATATTCCACCGCAATAATTACCTTTTTTGCTGAAAGACACAAAAAAATGGAGCTCCGTCTCACTCATGAAACGAAGCTCCTGATAAAGATGGCGGCCTCCTACTCTCCCGCATTGCATTGCAGTACCATCGGCGCAGGCGGGCTTAACTTCTCTGTTCGGAATGGGAAGAGGTGGGACCCCGCCGCAATAACCACCTGAAGTCTCTCTCGATGTCCCTCACGACAGGGACAGATATGGGGTTTGACACAGGCCACACAAGAACTGAACGGACGACAGTCAGAAGGCAGAACCGACATACAGTCGAAAGCCTGCGCTAAAGGCATGAAAAACATTCGGGCAATTAGTAGTGCTCGGCTTTGACGTCGCCGTCTTTACACCTGCACCCTATCAACGTCGTAGTCTGCGACGACCCTCATGGAGCCCTCATCTTGTGGCCGGCTTCGCACTTAGATGCTTTCAGCGCTTATCCGATCCCGACGCGGATACCCGGCGGTGCACCTGGCGGCACAACCGGCATACCGGAGGTCGGTCAACCACGGTCCTCTCGTACTAGTGGCCGGACCACGCAAGACTCCTGCGCCCACGATAGATAGAGACCGAACTGTCTCACGACGTT
>JAGBJJ010000073.1 GCA_017934525.1 Prevotella sp. | reverse complement strand
GATATCCGAAAACAGTTACGAATATTATATAACGCCGCATAGTATGTACAAATCTTATTTTGGAAGAACTGGACAGGTACGTTTTTCAAGTCCGGAAGAGTATTATGAACTTCTTGGCTATTTGGCAAAATCAGACGGCTCTACTTCCTTAACATGGGAAAATAATGAAGACCAGGGAGCTTGGGGGAATGAAGGACGTATATGTTTCCACACAAGAAGACTTCCCCCTACAGGACATTTGCGTTTTACTGCAGGAAATGGCTCAATTTATAAGAGAGTAAATTGTAATGATTTTGTGAAGCACATATGTCTGTATCATCACTTCGTTCAAGGCAAGTTTCAGGATGTGGCATCTATTCGGAAAACTATTCCGTTGCAATATATTTCTTGTTTCGAACGAGGGTTAAGATAGGTTCTTTCTCACGAGATAATTCAAATAACAGACTTAGAAATCTTGTCTAATCAATCTAAGCGAATCATTCGAGAGAATCTGTCAAAAAAGGCTGTAATTCGAACATACGCTCGTGAACTGATCAGCATGGTGGACCATTCTAAGGAGGACGGGGAATTGTATTTGAGCGAGATGGTTGAGCAGAATCCCCGCGTCTCGTCGTTGATGAACAGACTGGGACTGCGATTGGGGGATAGTGACGATGCTCCGCTCGACTAACTCCGGTTGCAGTTCTGCATGTATGCTCCCTCGCAAGGCTTGCGAGGGCCGAAAGATTTGGTTTGACCGCCGCAAGGTGATCCGGCTGCCATGTCATCTGGTTGTGTGGCAGTGAACTGAAGCGAACATACGCTGACGGCGCGGGTTTGGCAAGAGGTAAGCCAAACTCGCGCCGTCGCGATTGTTGCGGGGTGGGGTGGGTCAGAGCTCCACGAGCTTATACTTCTTCGAGCCGAGGCCGATGCGCTCGGCATATTCGGTGATATAGGTGCCGTGCTGGCGATTGATGCGCTCAATGAGGGGCTGGTTGTCGTCGCCTTCATGGCCCTCATAGCTGAAGACCTTGTCGAGACAGGCCTGGTCGACGGCTACGGGGTCGAGTGAGGCCATGATGCCCATGTCGAGCAGCTCGGGCTTGGCGGGGTTACCGTCGCAGTCGCAGTCGACCGACATGTTGTTCATCACGTCGATGTAGAGGATATGGCCTTCGCCGAAGTGATTGTGTACGGCCTGTGCGGCGGCAGCCATCGACTCGAGGAAGAGGTCCTGCGTGGGGCCCTGGGCACAGTATTCCTCCGTCCAGCACAGCTTGGGATCGGTGGTCTTGCCGGCCGAGTGGATATAGGCCTTGCCGTTGGTTGAGGCAACGCCGATGGAGGCATTCTTCAGCACGCCGCCGAAGCCGCCCATGGCGTGGCCCTTGAAGTGGGCCAGGTTGATCATGAAGTCGTAGTTCGTGAGGTGGTTGCCCACGATGTCATATTTCAGGTGGGTCGTGTCGGCCACGGGAATCTGCATCTCACCCTCCTCGTCCATCAGGTCAACTTTGGCTATTTTGTCGAAGCCGTGGTCGCGGATGGTCTCCCAGTGGAGCTTTGGGTCCTGGCGGGTGCCGCCGTAGGCCGTGCAGCACTCTACGATGGTGCCGTCGACCTCTTTGACCAGCTGGCCTATGAGCTCGGGCTTCAGGTAGTGTGTGTTGCCGCCCTCGCCTGTGCTGATTTTCACTGCCACGCGTCCTGTGGCCTCCAGTCCGAGAGCCTTGTAGATTTTCACAAGCGACTCGGGCGTAATCTCCTTCGTGAAGTAGACGACTGGCAGTTTCTCTTCACTTGTCTCGTTTTCTGCGGCGGGCTGCTTCTGGCCGCTACAAGCCATCAGCGTCATTGCGGCGATGGCCATGGTCAATAGCTTCTTCATTTTGTCAGTTGTTTAAGTTGGAGTTTGTCTTTACGGGCATAGCCCTTGTAAGTTCTTTCTATAAAAAATGCGGCAAAGCCTGCTCCGGGTTGGGGAACAGACTCTGCTTTTTGTTAAAATCCGGAGGGTAATACGCACCGGCTTGGTCCGTTGAGTGAACACTTCATCGTATTTCTCGCCGATTTTGAATGTCGCTTAGCGCCACTGGAGCCATCCAATCTTACTTGATACAAATTCGTTTCGCATTCTTGTCTTAACCGAAAGACTCAGCGGCGGTTCAGCTGGGGCACTCTCATCGTTTTTCTACTCTACTCCGTCCTGCTCAAACAACAGGAAGCACGGAATTTACCGCTTTTTCTCATTTTTCTGGCACACTTTGCCCTCCGTTTCAATTGTTCCCCATAGCCATTTTGGCAACACTTGACATAATGGCGCGCAGATGCGCGCCGCCCAGTTTAATAGGGTACAATGTGATATGGTGCAAAGATAAGTATTTTTTTTGACACTAACAAATTTTTCCGGACTTTTTTTCTGATTTTCTTCGAGAATTATTTATTCTCTTTTAAGACATCGAATTCCAGTCCGCTTGAACCTTCGGTCTTGGCCAGTATCTTATAGATGCCGAGCCAATTATAGGTTTTGCCGTTGAGCCAACGTGTGCGTTGAAAGTTTTTCACGAGCTTAATGCCTGTGGCCTGCACGGCCTCCTCGTTGATTAGGAGCGGTTTTTCTTCCCAGCTGCCTTTTTTTATCCGCTTCAGACCGTTGCGCAGGATGGTGGTCAGCGGGCGAACTCCAGTTCTCAGCAGTTGCTTGTTGCCTTTGGCGTCGACGTCCCATACGTAGCATGGCATTTTGCCACGGCGCAAAATCATTTCGCGTCCTCCCATTGAGAAGATGTCCTTGGAGCCAGTCTTATGCTGGGGCACAAACGGAATCCAGTTGAACGGCACGGTGCTCTGCAGCAGATACTTATAGGCGGCCGCCAGCTGGTTGTCGTCTGTCTTGGTCTCCATCTCGCCGTCTTGTCCGAAGGCGAACGTCTTCGGGGCAGGCTTGACGCGGTATTCATCGTAGAGCTGGCTGACGTATTCGGCCAGTTGGGCGGCATAGAGGTTGCCGTCAAGTGATGTGCCGCATCCGTCGGGGATGAGGGTTTCAACTCCCCACACCATATTGGCCATCTCGTCGCGCAGCATCTGCACCTCCTCGATGGGGTCGCCCTCAAGAGTGGCCGCCAGCTGAGGCGTGAAAAAGAGGCTGTTGGCCGCACTGCCGTCTTCGGTGTTTTGCAGCGAGTTGGTGTACATCTGCCATCTCTCCTGATTTTTGCCCACGGAGTCGTTGGCACCGGCCCGGCTGTTTCCGTTGATGTTGATGGTATCGCCGAAAGTGTCTTTTACCTCGATAGACACGACGCTGATAGTTTTTCCAATCTCCGTCTGCAGTGGGATGAGCATCCAGTCATTGCCATACATCGTGGCAAATTTCATAAACACCAGGTTGGCGTCAGACTGCTGCTCCACGCTGTTGCCCATAAAGACCTTGTGGTCTTCAAACTCCCACAGCCGCTTGTTGGGTGCTCCGGCGTAAGAGGCCAGCGTCGGCAGTGAAAGCACGTTTGAAACATTCCGGTAGGCTGCAGCTTTCCCGCTGCTTTTATAGTCGAAGGTGTGCCATGAGACCCTGCCCCCCTGATACTGAGTGCCGACATACTGCTCGCTGCCGGCGCTTATCTTCGCCTCGTAGCAGAGGTCGCGCTCCTGCCAGCATGTGTTCTGTGCGGCGCCTGGAATGTATTTCTTCTGAAACCATTCGACGTAGGCATTCATGATTTTGTTGATGTTGGCCGAAGAGAGCTTCAGGTCAATATTCTGTTTCTTGGCCTGGCTGAAGATGTGGTTGTCGTTTTGCTTCTTGGTTTTCATGTAGTTTTTTAAAACCACATAGAGCTGGTAGCCGTCGAAGGCCTTTCCCTTGTAGGCATTGACAAACTTCTGCCGGCACTTGTTGAGCCCCCGCTCATGGGCGGTGGTCAGGTCGCTGTCGAGAATAAGCTCTTCCTGCTCCCACTTTATCGGGTAGCTCTTTAGCAGGAAAGCAGCAAACGACTTGAACGTGGCTGCCGGGCACTGGGCGTACTGGCGAATCAGGTCGAGGGCATAGATGGCCGACTCTACCCGCACCAGCAGGTCGATGGGCTGATTGATACACTCCGTGACAGGCTCGATGGGATCTTTCTGGCAGGTGTCTTGGGCAACTCTGCACTTCACGGCCATCGCCGTGCCGACGTTGTTGCCCCGGAACTCGCCCATCTGCCACTGCCGTGTCAGCATCCACAGCGGATCGTGGACTCTGAACCTCAGTGCCTCGGTGATGTCGTTGTCGCGGGTACGACCCTCAATGCGCTCGCTCATCACAGGATTTATTTCACTGACGGTCTGCTGGTTCAGCGTGACGTTGTTGTCGATATAGTTTTCAATTTTCTGAATCTGTTTCATGCTGCTACTGGTGTCTATTTGTTAATGTCTTTGTAGTCAATCAACGGGAAGATACCCGATGCCCAGGCGTCGTTGCTGATCATGTCTGGCTCTACGGCCCTGCATTTCACCATGTGGATAGCACTCTTGAGTGCATTGAGCAACATCTCCTCCGACCAGCGCGAAGCGTTGTCCTTCGTCGACACGGCCAGCAGCAGCGTCTGCGGAGCCTCGGCGTCGGGCTGGTCGCAGTTGAAGGCCATTGCAGCCGTCTGTTCGCGGTAGGGGATGCGTTCCACCCAGTGGTCCAGCACGATGCCGGCCATCTGGCAGTTGGCTTCGCCTACCGTCTCCACCAGTTTCTGAGGGTTCATCACCAGATACGTGAAGGCGTCGTGCACATGGTTTTCGTCCTTCACCTCAGCCCCCAGCCACTCGGCTTTCTTCTGGGAATCCATCATGACAGGAATCTGCATGGGCACGACGTCAGCCTGCTCGAGGAAGTTGCACTTGGCGAAGAGCCGCAGCTGGTGCAGGTGCATCATCGGTTTTTCCACGCGGGCCATATCGGCCAGCACCTCTTCTGCGCCTATGGCATTGATGTTGGTGAACATACTACTACGGCGCACGCTCTCTTCCTTCAGCAGCTCCACGGGCACGTTGTCGTCAGGACTGAACACGGGCACCACCATATAGTTTGAGAGCAGCAGCTTGCGTATGGCGTCGGCATACGTCCTGTACGTCTTTTCGGCGGCACCTTCCACCATTTTCTCTGCTGCCACAATCAGCTCGGTCAGGTTGGCTATCTTGGTCTGCATGGCTTTATAGAAGGCGTGCTGGCTCTCCACTGTAGCCATGAAGGCTTCGGTGTCGCCATAGAGCGTGTTGCCTCGGGTGAAGAGCCCCTCGCTTACCATGTCCAGGGCGTCCGTCTGGCCGATTTTGAAGCATCTTGCCATCAGCCTGACAGCTCTCGTCACTGCCGCATCGTCCATGGCCACACGGTCGTAGTCGTCGTTGGTCTCAACTTGCACCTTTGCCTGCTCATTCAGCGCTTCCACCATCTCCTTCACGGTCAGTTCAATGCTGTTTTTCAGCACGTAGTAGTTCTGTTGGCAGTCAGTGTAAGAGGCATGGCTCTCCAGGCCGGTCTCCTTGACCAGATCGTCGTTCTTCAAGACGGCAGCGTTGGTCATCAGTTCGCGCAGGTTCTCAACGGCCAGTTCCACCTCGTCAAGGCTGAGCCCCACGGGAGCTCCGTCGGTGACGATGCTTCGGCGCACGCCTTCCTTCAGCCAGTAGAGCGTCTCCAGATAGTGAACGAATGCCTGCCTGTTGGCCGACAGATAGACCAGCGCCGAAGCGCTGACGCCGAGACTCTTCAACGTGAGTTGTTCCAGCCCGCCGTCTTCCCAGCGGAATACGACGTCGATGTTGGCAATATCGCCCAGCATTTGGTTGAACCAGGCGTCTACCTTAGGCTCCGTCGCAGCCAAGAGGTCGTCGGCGACGGTAGGCTGGGCGTTGACGTCGAGAGCCACCACCATGCGCCCGTCAATCTGGGCACTGGTAATGGGAATCTCCGTCACCTCCGGCCG
Organism: Prevotella sp.; assembly: GCA_017934525.1. Classification (GTDB taxonomy): domain Bacteria; phylum Bacteroidota; class Bacteroidia; order Bacteroidales; family Bacteroidaceae; genus Prevotella. The sequence goes on along the minus strand of JAGBJJ010000073.1, from coordinate 37,576 downwards.
CGGGATATTGCGCATCTCCTGCATGGCCTGGTTCAGTGCGTTGACGGCCTCGGTGTTGCCCTGCGTCAGCTTGTAGACACCCTCTGAGAGGATGACATCCGTCAGGGCGTCGTATTCGTCGTCCATCCGGTCTATCAGCTTCAGCAGCGCTTTCTCCTTATTCTTGATATCCTTCGTATTTTTGAAAAGGTTCATTCCCGAAATCCAATTTTCCCCCTTCGGCTGCTGCCTGTAGTCATCCAGGAGCTTGGCGCCGTTCACCACCGAAGTGCTGTCGGGAGCTGTCTTGCCGTCTTCCTTGGTGCTCGTCACCAGCGGGTAGCGCTTGCGCAGCTCGTAGATGCAGACATCCAGCTCAAGACCCGGATAGTCGTGGATGGCCCGCTCGAAGTCACAGCCCAGGATGGAGCCTACCGAGAGGCCGTTTTGCAGACCCTCAATCATGCGGATGGCTTTTCTGACTCGCTCTGATGACAGGTTGACACTCATCTGGTAGTCGCTGTCGCCGTCCTTGTGGGTGTTGACGTAGGCACTGCGCAGCACGGCCCCGGTGATGGCGTGGTTCACCGATGGTGCCAGGATATACTCGTTCGTGTTGTCTTTGTTCTGCTTCTTATTCTTTTCCTCGTCGGGTTCCTCCAGATTGAAAATCCATCCGAAGCAGCCCAGGGCGATGCGGTGGGTGCCTTTCTCCATGCGTGTCCTGATTTTGTTGCTCAGCAGTCCCATCAGCCAGCAGTCTAGCCGGTAGGCAAAGAGGTCGAAGAACTCGATGATGTGTTGGTTCAGTTCCTCGTCGGACAGTTGCTGTGTGGTGATACCCTTGGCGCGCAGTTGGCGGATGATGCCGGTAAACCGGCCGTCGCTGGTTTTTACAAACGTCTTGCTGGTGTCAGCGCCTTCGTCGTCAGGAATCAGCGGAATCTCGTTGTAGTGGGGCACGTAGCTTTTCAGCTCGTCCATGGTGATTTCCAGTCCCAGCGAGTGAGCCAGGTCCAGCAGTTCGGCCAGCTGATGTTCGCGCTTCTCGCCTCTGAAGAACGCAGGGTCAATCAGTGTCTTGTCGCCGAAAATCTTGCGTTTCCACAGCGATGTGCTGGCCGGTGTGCAACTGATGGCAGCCAGATATTGTTGCAGTCCGGCATTGTTGACCGTGTCGGCATCACTGCCTGCCTGTCCGCCGCTGTACTCCACGAAGCGGGTGATGCTGTTCCAGTGGACGGTGAGCGTCAGCAGCAGCTTCCTTACCATCCACAACGGCGAGGAATGGCTGAAGTTCAGGTGCTTGAAGTCGCACGCCGGTAGTATGCCGTAGGGCTGGTTGCTGATGCGTATCATGGGGAAAGGCCCTCGTGGCAGCACGTCGTTGACGAAGTAGTCTCTCAGCAGTGGTGTGTTGTTGATGATTTTGACGGCAGCGTTGTCGATGATGCTCAGCAGGGCACTGTTCACCATCCTGGCATTTTCCACTTCACGCTGTCGCTTGCCCGACGGGTTTTTGATGTTGCCCAGCACGCTCTTGTCCATGCAGAACAGCATGTTGAGCAGTTTCAGGTCTTCCTTGGCGGTCATCCTGTAAGGCGTGACACAGTTTTGTGCCTGATATTTGAATCGCTCGCGCTGCGCCTCTTCGCCGCTGTCGTAGGCATAGCCCTCGTCGTCGTCGGTCAGGATGTTGGTGGCCGTCTGCGACGGGATGAGGTCGATGGCCTCTTCGCTGTAGAGGTGGGCGTCAAAAAGCTGTTGCAGAATGTTGCTGCACTCGTCGGCAGGTGCCTCGTGAACGCCGTAGACAAAGATGGAGTCGAACTGGAACACGCGTTTTTTCTTGCTGCCCACAACCGCAGTGAAGTGCTCCAGCGGCAGCGTGATGGCCATGCCCATGTGCTCGGCCTCGTCGTAGTCGGTCATCCACCGCAGGCTGCCGTTCAGGTAGAGCTGCTCGTTCTGCTCAGAGGCAGCGTTTTCCAGGTTGTTCATGTCGATTCCTACTTGCAGGCTGGTGGGCAGGCGGTGACCGTATTGGGTCATGGTGGTGCGCCTGCTGTCGCTCAGCTTCAGCGTGGCCTGCAGGATGAAGCGGTCAGGCAGTAGGTTGGTGGCCGGCACGGTGAACATCGTCTCGTTGCTGTCGACATAGGTCGTAGGGAACGAGTTCAGGAAGTTCTCGTCAATCTCTTTGACGAAGTCCGCCTCGGTCAGTTGGTCGTCGTGGAACTGGCGGGCCCGCCGGCAGATGATATGATAGTTGGCCGAGGGGAAGGTCTGCCTGAGAATGAAGGCTGCCCGATGCGGCGGATAGAGGTCGCACACCGCCGCCCACAGCGAGTTCTTGTAGCTGGTGTCGTCAGAGAAGATGTATTTCAGCCAGAAGTCCTTGCCCGTCTCATACTCAGCTTTGGTGAGCTGTCTGACACTTTGTGTAAGTGCCAGCACGTCGGGATAGATGCGCACGCAGAGCACCTTTTCCTTCTTGCCGTAGTGGCGCAGCGGCGGGCAGCCTTGTCGGCCGGTGCTCCGCCTGAGCATTTCATCGTGCGCATGGAGCCACTGCTTGTCGAGCACCGTCACCTTGGTGCCCGCCGACATACGGCGGTTCATCACGTCGAACAGTCCGCCGACCCACGTTCGCTCGCACTCATAACGGAAGTATGTGCAGTCGGCCAGCGTTTTCACTTTCCTCAGTATCTCTGCCTGAAGGTCGGGCAGGTGCACGCCGCGCTTGCGCTTGATTTCCAGACTCATCAGCATGGTGGCCAGCACGGTGTAGCGCTTCAGACTCTCATACGGCTGAGGTTTTCCCGGATTTATCGCCCGTCGCCTCAGCTTGCCTGCCATCAGAGAGAGCAGGTGGTCTTTGTCGCGCTTGATGCGGGCCAGGCAGGGCGCCAGCTTCTGCTGCACGAAATACTGCAGGTCGGCTTGAGCCTTGCACACGGTATTCTTCTTCATCGTCGTCTGGAAGTTTTCCATCAGTGTCTGGCTGTCGGCCAATGCCGCCCACTGCTCGATGAGCCTTTCGAATTTGTGATACTGCTTCTTGTTGAGGAAAGCCGGCAGCTGTTTCACCTTGCCCTCAATGTCGAGGATGAAGCGGTAGCACTGCCGGTAGTGTTTCAGTGCCATCCTGAACTTCACGGTTTGTGAGTAGATACCGTTCATCTGCAGACGCTTGTAGCCGCTGTAGGGTGGCGTCTTACATGTGTTGACGAGCAGCCGCGTGTAGTGATCCATCTCGTTGAGCAGCAGTGTCGACTCATTGTCTTTTACAGAGCAGCTCACGGTCACGTCGTCCAGAATCGCTTGCAGCTCCGTCCAGCGGTCGCACAGGTCAACGGTGGGCATGATGCTGCGCATCTTCTTCATCAGCATCCGCAGCATGCCCTTGTCTTCCTTGTAGATGATGTCCAGCCGCTCCAGTTCGGCCTGCAGTCGCTCCATTTGTTGCAGCACGCGTTCCTCTGACGAGCTCTGCAAGCGGCGCAGCACAGCCCACAGCTCGCAGAACGTGTAGTACACTCTGTCGGGCTCGTGGATCTTCTCCAGACTCTTCATCTTGAACTTTGTCTCCAGTCGGACGGGGAACATCAGCAGCGACGTGTTGACATCCTTGCGTGAAAACTTCTGGCTCGTCTCTTTCCGCAGAGACTCTTGATATGTGGTCCTCATAATCAGTTTATATTTCTATGGTTTATATTTTCATCAACTGACTCAGCGAGATGGTGTAGATGGTGGGCGTCTCAAGCTTGATGTAGCCGCCATTGATGAGCATGCTGTCATTGACGGTGCTGCCGGCCGTCGCAGCCAGCCTGTACTGCAGGTTGCCGCGCTCCTGTTCGAACACCAGCAGTTTGCCGCGCAGCACGTCGAGGCTTGCCTTGAAGCCTATGAGGCATGTGCTTTCCGACAGCCACGACATCATCTCGGCGCTGATGCGCTCCTTGGCCGCCTTCTCGCGGTTGGCCAGATAGTTGGACGTGGCCAGATAGACGGCCGTCTTCGGGTAGGCCTGCATCAGCTCGCCCTTGATGGCAAACACCGTCATCGACTGCTTGCCTGCAGTGTGGTTCTGGCCCAGGGGTGCTTTCCATTGGTGCAGCGCCTGCACGTCGTAATACTTTTTCTCCAAATCTTTTTTAAGGGGTAGCTCCAACTGGTCCCAGAACTTGCGGAAGTATGAGCCGCGCTGGTCGGTGGGGTACTCGCGCCAGAGCAGCTCGCGGCCCATCTCGGTATTCATACCCATCAGGAATGCCTCTTCAAACGCAGGATTGGTCACGAAGCACGTGATGGTGTTCTTGCCCAGACTGCCTGACGACGGCAGGACGTAGGCCTCCGACAACTGTCGTAAGTAGAAGAACGTCGGGTCCAGAAAGTCGGGATAGGCCATCACAGGATATTTGCTGTCGCAGTTGACCTCCACCTGGTTATCTTCGGTGTCGCCGTAGGTGCTGATGATTTCGGCTATGCGTTCTGCTGCCAGCTGATTGGGGTCTATGTCTGATATAGGCTTGGCTTTCCCGCTGTCCTGCTGCTCAACCATGTCGCGCTCCAGCCATTTGCCGATGCTGCCAGCCACCTGGCTCACCTTTTCGGCCACTTGCTTCGGAAGGTTCTCGCCCGCCTGGTCGCCATAGTCATCGTCGTCGTAACCAGGCTTGTCGGCTATCTCCTGCGCCCTGATCACCTTGACCCCCGCCGTCTGCTCGTTCAGATCAGCTATCTCCACATAGTTTGGCTCCCATCGGACGCGTTCGATGTTTTCAAGCATTCGTATCACTTCGTCGAGCGCGTTGTGGAGTTGTGAGATTTTCAGTTCGATGCTGTTTTTGTCGGAGTTTACATGCCCGTTGAACTTCATTGTGGCGTCGTTGTAGGCAAAGCGGAAAGGCATGATATAAGCGCTGTTGAGCTTCTTCACCTTCACCGTTGTATTGGCCGGATAGAGGTAGAAGTCTACAAAATTTTTTTTCAGCGACCAGTCTACCACCAGTGTCCTCCCGTCGGCCAGGGTAAACAGGGAACAGCGACCGCTGTTCGACCTTAAGAAAACCCAGCCATATAATTCGGCAAACACCTGTCTGAATCGCACCAGATCCTGATAAAACGGCAGAGAGGTCAGAGTTTTGTAATGAAAGGGGATGTTATGCCACCAGTTAGAATTGTTCATGGGCTTAAAGACATTGCCCTGCCTCTGCAGTCTCACCGAGCGGGCCGGCGTCTTCAGCCAATAGGTCACTTTGCCAGGGAAGTTTGATTCCAGCTTGTCCCACGACGTGATGTACAGATATTTCTGCGTCGTTGCCTTTGTGTCCTTCTGCCATTCCTTGTACTCCACGGCCAAGGCTTTGCTGCCGCCCAGGATGAGGGCGTCACTCTGTCTGAGCAGGAAGCCCGGTCCTGCAGGTGTCTTCAGCTGCAGCTGCATGGGACGCAACTTCTTGTTGTTGTCGGTCTTGTCCAGGAGTGACCCTTTCGGAATGGCTGCCAACGTAGACTTCACAACTGTGTAATACAGCGACTTCGCCGCCGTGGCTGCCATGTCGAACGCAGCGTGGTAGTCTTCATCGCTCATGCCGCCACTCACGGGCGTCAGATATTCACGCCCGGCCTCCGAGGTGAAGCTGAACTGCTGTTTGTAGTATTCCAGATCCAGCAGGTCCTCCAGATAATCGTAGTCCTCGAAGGGACCGATAAACTGTCTGTTCTGTTTGAAACTGTTGATGATGGCCAGGTTGCGGTTCTCCTTTTTGGCACGCTCGCTCCACATCTTACTATCGAAGATGCTGAGAATCTCTGACGGCGTGATGCCGCGTTTCACCATTCGGCTGACAAGCTTGGGATCCGCCGAAGCCTGTTCCAGCAGCCGCTCGGCCGTGACGTTACGTTTGAAGATGCCTGATGCCTGGAGGGTGCGGTAGGTGACGTCAAGTCCCAGGGCACGGCGTTTGTCGGTCACTTGTATTCGGTCTTTCTTACTGCGCAGGCTCTTGAAGTCGTACTTCTTCTGGGCCTGCTTGTTGGCTTGCAGTATCTGGTAGTACTCCCTGATTTTCTGGTTCACCTCATTGATTTTCTCCACCTTACGCCAGGCCCGATTGACAAACTGTTCTTGGTTTTCCTTGACGACGGAGCTGCCCATGCCGGCCACAATGCGGTTCGACAGCTGCAGGTTGACCTCACTCACCAGCTTGTTGGCTCCCGTTTGTGTGTCAAGTGCGGTGGCCAGCACCTGCCGGGCACCATAAATCGGCGGCACCACCCACGGGTCTTCCTTCTCGTTGGCGGCACCTGTCGCATTCTCCTGGAATACGGGGTTGTCCTTCAGCAAGTCTTTCAGGCATCGGCGATAGTCCTGGCTCTCTGTCCTGCTGCTTCCGGCAGTGCCCATCAGCTTCAGGGCGGCCTGCACGTCAATCACCTCTTCTTTACCGCTTGGCCGCTTGCTTTCGTAGTCGGGCAGGCCTGACGATGAGATGTCGACGGTAAGGCTCGACGCCAATGTCTTGTAGTCGTTGGCGCTGGTGAAGGCCAGTTTCTCAGCCAGCGACTTGAAATCGCCTGTCTTGGCCGTCAGGAACTTCCATCGGTAATATACGGGGAACGACCATCCGTCGGGGTGCTGTCCTTCGTTGGCCTGCTGCGTCCAGCCGTCGGCCTTGGCGCTCCATGCCAGCGTGTTGGCACTCACCTGAGCGGTGCTCAGGCCCAGACCGGCCAGGCGGCCCGACTCGAAGACGGGGATGAGCAGGGCGTAGTACTCCGTGTCGGGTGTCAATGTGCTCATGCAGAATAGTCGCGAGATGCCGCAGTCAGGATTATCCGTAAGCACAGCATCCACGTCGCTGACCGCCCGTGCCGACTCAATTTGCACGTGTGCCGAATGCAGCAGAGCCTCCCTCTGTGCAAAAATCTCGCTGAAGCGCTGCTGGTCGCTGATGTTCAGCGTGGCAATCCTGATGCCTGCGCTGCTTATTCTGAAGCTCACCTCCTCCTTGCGCACGGCAATCAACGCCATCCATGGCAGCACCACTTCTTTGTTGGCGGCGTCTCTTTCCACTGGCAGCGGCGTATAGCGCCAAGGCAAGTCTTCCTCGAAAAACTCCATGTAGGGCATATAGACGCTGGTCATCTTGATGGCTGCACTCTCGGGGGGGAAGAAGTGGCTCACGGCCCGTTTGTTGAGCGATTTCACGTCGGCGGGACCTATCAGCTGGATGGTTACGGCCTTTGGCGTTTCCGCTTTCTTCTGCCTGTCTACACGGTGATAGTCCACGGAAAGCTTTACGTCGAGCTCGGCCCGCGTCTTTCCCGCCTTCAGCTCACCTTTGGTGATGCCGTTACTGATACCTTTTCTGAGATAAGGAAATAAATATATAGCCATGGTCTGATAGTTTTTTTAGTAAATAGAATCCAGCCTTTCCACGTAGCGCTCGAACGACTCTTTGTCAGTACGCTGATATGCCACACTGTTGTTGGCGGTTGCTTTCACGTTGTAGACGTTTCGTTTGCTGCTTCTGCTTGTCGTGTCACTGCTGGCTGTCGAACGGAAGGTCCCGGTCACCAGTTCGTAGGTGGGTGGGTTGATTTCCTTGGCCGACTTCATGTCGGTCTTGCGTTTGTCAAGCCCGCCCATCGTGACACCGCTGTGATAGCTTACGTATGAGGGAGACTTCAGCTTGTCTTTATTGTCCATTGCAAAGTAGAGGGCCGGTGCAAAGTCGTTGACCTCCAGCTGTTCTTCCTTGGCCTCATACTGGCAACTGCCTACGCTGAAGCCCTTGATCACTATGTTGTTCACGTCGGTAGGCACGGCGTTGTTGCAAAGATCCATCGGGCGGTCGAGGTTCAGCGGTATGGCACTCTGGTTGAAGGAGAGCGTGCCCGAGGGGTCGATAACCATCTCCTCAGACTGGCTGGCCGACTGCAGTAAGTTCACCTCTTTGTCGCGGCTGCCTGTCTCGGCACTCCAGTTCTGAATCTTGGTCAGCTCTTCCTCGAAGAGGGGCAGCACCTCAATCTGCTTTTTAGGCAGCTCCTGCCGTTTCTGTCCCCATTCAATGTCGAACGATACCTTGATGGGAATAAAGATGAATTTGAACTTGGCTGAGCCCGAAGCACGCCACGGCTGGGGGCCGGACAGCGACAGTTTCACGTCGATGGACATGAGCGTCCAGCTGCCACACTTGACGGCCATGCCAGCCTCGATGTCGAACATAAACATGAACGGGTCAAACTGGAACAGGGCGTCGAAGCCGGCATAGCCGGTAATGCCGAACTTCTTCCAACCAATCCTGATGTCGAGGCGAGCACCTATCTGGAATGTGTTCGACGTGATGGCCAGATACGTCTCCAGGCTGACCTTCAGCACCTTGTAGTCGAGCTTCATGGCCACTCGCTTCATCTGCGACACATTCATGGCCTCCTCAGGCTTATAGGCAGGGTGGAAACCGCCGATGGAGAGCAGGAAGCCTTTGGCGCTGCCACCCCAGTAGAGGCGGAACGCCATGCTGCCTTCCAGCTTGATACCTACTATCTCAGAGTCAACAATGGCTGCGTCGAACCAGATGCCCTGCGAGAAATCGATGCCGCCGGCAAAGCATACATTGATGCGGATGATGTCGGTGTCGCTGATTGACACCTTCAGCATGCCGACAATCATAATCATCGTCGGGTCAGGCAGCTGGAGGAACACGCCAAACGAGCACGACAACACCGGCTCATAGCTGATCTGGGCCAGCAGACCCAAGAAGAACTGCTTCTGCTTGGAGGGGAAGATGCTTTCGCAGGTGGAAATCATCTCTGCCATGTGCTCTGACAGGTTCTCGACGAAGAAGACGCTGCCCAGAGTGCCTGCGTAGACGGCATTCTGAATGGCTGTGCGGTCTATCATGCGCTGCAGGCCGATGCTGCCGCCGATGCCGGTCAGGGTGAATCCCATCGACAGGGGGATGCCGGGCGAGAAGCGGGCCGATATCATGGCTACCAGACTGAAGTAGTGGCCTTCCACAATGCCTAAGTCGGCAAGCAGCAGGGCCGACACGCCAAACTTGTCGATAATCTCCAGATCTAAGACGCCGAAGAGCACTCCCGTGGACGGTGTGTAGGATATGAGTCCGGCACCTTTCACGCCGGTCGTGTCGATGGCGATGCCAATGCCGTCGGGGAATTTGAAGTTGACGCCGAAGTCCCAGTCGCCCATGCTGAAGTCGGGCTTCAGAATATTCAGGTTGAAGCCGAGGCCCAGATTCTCAAATGAGAAGGCGATGGCACTGAAGTCGAGCGAGAACGACGAGCCGGTGCCGAGGTGTAGCGTTCCCCAGTCCATGTCCAGACTGCCGATGTCGATGCTCAGGCTCTGCATCGTCAGACTGCCGAGCTTCAGTCCTGAGCAGTCAATGTCGTAGTGGAAGCTGTAGCCGCCGCCTATCTTGAAGCCCTTCAGGTAGTCGTAGAGCAGACTCAGGCTGAACTTCGCTGAGATATCGTCTTTGATGAGAATGCCGAAGAAACTGTTGTTGCGCAGTTTCAGCACAAACTCCATGTCGTTGATGCTGCCCAGATAGCCTGCGGTGAACCCCGCGACGCTGTCTTCGCCGTTCTTCAAACCGAGGGCTTTGGCCACGTTTTCCGGATAGCTGTAGTTATACAGCACATAGGCCGTCTGTGGGTAGTTGCCGATGTTGATATCCAGGTAGGTGGTGTTGAGCACCTTCAGCGGGTTGGCATTGCCGGCGGAGTCTTTGTCCTTGCGCTGGAAATGCAGGATGGCACGTCCGCCCAGTCCCTTTGTCGAGCCCAACCCGTGGAACACGGAGAGGTCGCCCTTGTCGGGGTCTTTCCGCGTCAGGCAGAAGCCGATGTGCTTCTCGTTCAGTTTGCTGACCTCCTTGCCGTTGCCGGTCTTCTTGTCGGTTTGTTCGACACCTTCGCCGATGGCACCGTCCAGCTCGATATCCAGAGTGTGGTTGTCGCCCAACTTGAATGTCAGGTCCAGGTGTCCCTGTAGCCTGACTATCAGATAGAGGGCCGGGCGCCCTTCTTCTTCTTTCTCTGCGTCGTCGCCAGTGGTCACCACGTCGGTGCGGTCGCTGTCGGGCTCGTCTTCAGCATCGTCGAAGCCTTCCTCGGCATCCGGTCCGTAGGTGCCTACGAAAAGGAACAGCTGCAGCAGCAGACGGTAGTCCACGTCCACCTTTCCCTTGTCGTTGTCCTTGCCGTCGGGTTTCAGGTCGAGTAGTGTCACGTTGCAGAACTTGTTGTCCAGGTCGTAACTGCATCTGATGTTGTCTGTCAGACTGCTGAAACCGCCCTTTGGCAGGGGCGGCAGTTGCGGCAGGATGTCGCTCACCTTGTCCTTCACCTCTTCGGGAATGTCATCGTAGAGGTTCTTTACCAATGTGAGAACATTGGCCTGGCGCCTGTCTGACTGGACATACTCCAGCACGTCGCAGATGATGCACTGCAGCCACGTTATATAATAATAAGGTATCTGGATGGAGGGCAGCTTGTCGAGTTCCCTCTTGACGCACTCGGCATACTGCACGGCCTCTTTGACGGCCTGTTTCTGCAGTTCCCTGGTCAATTGCTCTGTGCCAACCTTGATGTGCAGCTTCAAGTCTTTCACACTGTTGGCGAAGACCGGGTCGCCTGCCAGCTCCTTGAAAAGCCTGGGCAACTGATTCAGATTGGTGATGTTGCCTTTTGTCTCCTGCAGGATTTTCTTCACCTTGCTTTGCAACTGCTCGTTGCGCTTGATGATGGCTGTCACTTCGTTGATGAACTGGCGTTCAGCTGATAGCAAGTCGCGCAGCGTGGGCAGTTTGTCCAGCAGTTTGCTGATGTTGGAGTTGGCGTCGCGGCTTAGGTCGGTTATCTTGTTGACCAGCTCTTTCAGATGCTCTGTCATGATGCGCTTGACAACCTCCAGGATGTTGTTCTTCAGGGTGTCAATCAGCGGATTGATGATTTGCGACTTGACGTTGCCCCATACCTCATGAGCCAGGTCGTCAAGCCGTTCCAGCAGTTTCTCGGCCAGGTTCTTTACAATATTCTCTGCCAGGTTTGTGCCGAATGCAGTAATGGCATTGGCTATTTCGTGCTTGTCAAACAGGTCTTGCAGCTCGCCCGATATGCGCTTGATGTCATTCAGCGTGCTCTCAATGGAGCCTTTCAGTGCCTTGATGTCGTTGCAATACTGCAGGGCTTTCGCCTTGGCAGCCTCTTTCTTCCTGTCGGCAACGTCCTTGATGTCTGTTATCTGCTTCTCAAAATCGTTTATCTTCAGAGTGAGCTGCTTTAACACTTGCTCCTGGAAGTTGCTGATGCTCTTTTCAAATGCGTTCTTGGCTTCTTTTAGCTGCGACTTCAGATTCTTTAGGCAGGCCATGAGCTTCTTTGTCAGGGCCGACAGAATGTTCAGTATGCAGCGTTTGAACGTAGTGAAGTAGTACTCGGGGTTGGGCAGCACCACGTCATCTACGGCTGTGCGTACAATCGTGATGTAGTCGGTGATGCTGAGCTCGCTGGCCAGCTGCGCCTTGACGGCACCGGCATGGTTGATGACCTGCAGGGCACCCTCTTTGGAGATGAGTCCTGTGATATTGCTCATGTCGCTCTGGAACTCTGCCTGCAGCTGGGCGACGACGGTGTCCATGCGCTTGCGCCACACGTCGACGTTGGTGACGGTCTTGATGCTCGACACCACACCGTAGGCCCACGCTTTCAGCTCAGGTAGAGCGGTCTCCTCCACGATAGCGGCAATGTCGGGTATCTGTATGCCCTTGGGTATCAGTGTGTCGATAGAGCTTGTGTCGAAGAGACCCTTGGTCAGGTCTTTCTTGCTGATGTCAATCTTGGGCATGCTGAAGCCGGCAATGTGGCTCTTGCTGATGAGCCGCAGCGCCTCGTAGTAGTCTTTGTTGATGGCCTTGAACGAAGTCTTCACCTGCTCAATGTCCTTTGACAGTTGGATGATGCTGCTCAGGTCAATTCTCACGTTGATGCCTTCCGTCTCCTCCCAGGCATCCTCTACGGCGCTGATGAGCGGCTCGGTTAGGGCGTTACGCGAAAGGCGGGGCAGGTTCAGCTTCGCCAGCTTAGGCAGCTTGGGCAGTTTGGCCCGCCACTCTTCTGTTGCGGCAGCAGTGGCTTGGGCCATGTCGTCGGCCGCCTGTCCGGCGGAAGTGGCGGCCTGCTTCATCTGCTTGACTATCTGGCTGGCATTTTCGTCGATGGCATTGTATACCTCCGACAGATTCTTGTATGTTTGGGTGATGGCTTGGTCGCCTTTCTTCTTCAGCTGGTTGGCTTCCTCTTTAAACTGCCGTTGCAACTCTGCCAGTTCCTCGTTGACAGTTTTCACCACGCTCTTCACCTCGCCCTTGACATCGTTCAGCACGTCGAACATCTGGTCTTTCAAGGCAAGGGCAAACTCCTTCAGCATGTCAATGACCTTGCGGATAGTGGTGATGAGCGGCTGGAAGTGGTTCCATATCTCCTGTACGACTTCGCGTCCTTTGGCCTTGGCTTCGCTCATGAGTTGCATCATGCGCTGCTGCAGCTGGCGGAGCAGGTCTTCCAGCAGCGAGCGCAGTGAGCTGAAGTCGGGAATGTCGGGGTTGATGTTGTGCAGGATGCCCATGATACGACGCATCAAGTCCTCAGCATCTTCTACGGTGTTGATGGGGTAGAGGGCCTTGAAGTGCTCCACGGGCTGTGTGAACAGCTTCTTCAGACTTTTCCAGTCAATGATTTCAATCTTGATGGGGTATTCAAAGTTCTTGAGCGTCTCCAGTCGTTCGTTGGCCAGCTTAGCCACACTGGCCACTACGTCGTTGGCATTGTTGGTGTAGGTCTGCAAGCCGTTCGACAGATAGCTGAGCGCCTTTTTAGTGTCTTTGGCTATCTGGTCGGTGTACATGTCCATTGTCAGCATCTGCACGTTGACGGCACCCACGGCGGCGACGCTCATGCCCGTCATCTCCTGGGTTATCTTCATCGAGCCTGACAGTTCGCCAGCCAGCATGTTGGTCTTGTTGGCCAGCAGCTGCGATGCCTCGCTCAGTCCGTTGTCAATAGTTGTGTTCACGTAGGCCACGCCGCTGGCCAGAGTCTCTCTTGATGCCTCTATCTTGCTGTTCAGCGATGTCACGGCATCGGCAAAGCCGTCCTTGCCGGCGTCAATCTTGCCTTGCAGGTCGCTGACGATGGCTTTCAGCTTCTTGGGCAGTTTCAGCGTTATCTCCTTCTCTTTGAGAATGCCTAAGAAATCAAGAATGGCGTGGGTCACCGACAGGGCATGGGCCACCTTGGCATAGACGTTGTTGAAGTCTTGCTTGGCTTGCTGCAGGCTCTGCTTCAGCTCCTGCGAGACACGGGCTTCCAGCCGGTTGGCCTCGTCGAGCGTCTCTTTCAGCAGCAGATGGAGCGCCTGCTGCAGGTCTTCAGCGGCTACGCTGGCAGCCTTCAGTTCTTTGGTCAGTCGCTGCTCTATCTGCGAGGCCAGGTCCTTGGCGCTGCCAGTCAGTTCTTCCACCTCATTCGTCAGCGTCAGCTTCACGTAGTCAATCTCATCTTTGAAGATGACTTTGGCATTCTTCAGCAGCGTAATGAGAATGTGGTCGAGGATGGCGCGGGCAAAGTCCTTGCTGAAGAACTGATTCTTTACCTTGGTGCCGACATCAGCGGCCGACTGGTTCAGCTCGGCTTCCACGCGGCTCCACTCCGTGTTGCTGATATCCTTGACGAGAGTCAGGATGTTTTGGATGCGAGGAACCCCTTCGTCGAGCAGGGCGGCCACCTCATCGCCGTCGAGGCTGTTGTCGTCGTGGTAGTTGCGCACGGCCTTGCGGATGCTCTCGCCGAGGGCGGCAGTTTCATCGATAAGCTTGTTGATGTTGCCCTTTAGCTCCGAGAGCTGGTCGTAGTGGCTGATGTCGTAGCCCACTTTGGCAAAGACGGCGTCGATGAGGTCAAACGATTTCTGCACCTCGTCATAGTAGGCGGCCAGAGAATTGCTGGCCGTTGCATCTGCCGACAGACGGAGCTCCAGGGCTGTTTGCCTGACGCTGACAAATTCATTCTCCAGGTCGGCCACCAGGGCCTCCTTTGTTTTTTTCAACAGGTCTAACACCTTGGTGACGATGGTGTCTGACTGAATACCTTGGCTTACCATCTTTAAAGAAGTATTGAATGTTTCGCGGGTGAGCCCCGTGTTAGTAGTATTGTTTAATAGGTGGTTTTATCGCCCGAGGCGAAGATGAGAGACCGTCGAGGGTTGTTTGACGGTAAGATGTGTTTATATATTTTAGTTTTGCTAAATTAGTAAAAAAAATCAAAGATTGTGAATTTCTGCGGTTATTATAGGTTCTTTTAACGATTGTAGACCGCCGTGCCTTGTCTTTTTAACATAACTTAATAAAAAGCTTTGTGAATATTTTTCTTGTGTGCCATCGGCAAGTATTATGATGGTGGAAGTCCAGGCTCAGATAGCCAGTGGAATGCCGCAGCGCGTCTGCTAACAGTCGTCGACAACAAAAAGGCGAGGTGGCATGCCGCCTCGACCTGCATACGCTCAGCATTCTTTTGCCACCTAACATCTGCCATTTCGCTGCGGCCTATAGTGTCTCTTACGCGTAAAAATCGTTAAAACCGTGAAAAACGTACAATCGGCAGGCAAAATATTTCCTGCATTAAAAATATTTTATTAACTTTGCGGTCGTAAAAAGAAGCGATTTTCATTATAACTTCTAAATATTAATTATTTATTATGGTAAGCTACAAAGACCTCGGCCTCGTGAACACCAGAGACATGTTTGCCCGTGCCATCAACGGCGGTTACGCCATTCCCGCTTTCAACTTCAACAACATGGAGCAGCTGCAGGCCATCATCAAGGCCTCGAGCGAGCTGAAGAGCCCCGTCATCCTGCAGGTGTCGAAGGGTGCACGCAACTATGCCAACCAGACGCTGCTGCAGTATATGGCACAGGGTGCCGTGGAGTATGCCAAAGAGCTGGGCTGCAAGCACCCCGAAATAGTGCTTCATCTGGACCACGGCGACAGCTTCGAGCTGTGCAAGAGCTGTGTAGACATGGGTTTCTCGAGTGTGATGATTGACGGCTCGAGCCTGCCCTACGAGGAGAATATCGCCCTGACAAAGAAGGTGGTGGAGTATGCTCATCAGTTCGACGTCACTGTTGAGGCTGAGCTGGGTGTGCTCGCCGGCGTAGAAGACGAGGTGGCCGCTGAAGAGAGCCACTACACAAAGCCCGAGGAGGTCATCGACTTCGCCACCCGCACGGGCTGCGACTCGCTCGCCATCTCCATCGGTACTTCTCACGGTGCCTACAAGTTTAAGCCCGAACAGTGCACGCGCGACCCGAAGACGGGCCGTCTGGTGCCTCCTCCCTTGGCCTTCGACGTGCTCGATGCCATCATGGAGAAGCTGCCCGGATTCCCCATCGTGCTCCACGGCTCGTCGAGCGTGCCTCAGGAGTATGTCGACATCATCAACCAGTATGGCGGCAAGCTGCCCGATGCCGTGGGTATTCCCGAGGACCAGCTGCGCAAGGCCTCGAAGAGCGCCGTGTGCAAGATTAACATCGACAGCGACTCGCGTCTGGCCTTCACGGCTGCCGTGCGCAAGACGCTGGCTGAGAAGCCCGGTGAGTTCGACCCCCGCAAGTACTGCGGTCCTGCTCGCGACGAGATGGAAAAGATGTACAAGCACAAGATTCTCGAGGTGCTTGGCTCTGACAACAAGCTGGCTCAGCTCGACTAATCACTCGTCGGCTGTCAAAAAGAATCAAGGTTGCGCAATCTGTCAGGGTTGCGCAACCTTTTTTGTGCAAAAACACAGAAAAAAAAAGCGTGTAAAGTATTTTTTGCAATTTAAATGGGTAAAAATAAAATTTTTGTTGTATCTTTGCACAAATAAAATAACTTCTCATGCCTAAGATTGTTGCTCTTCTTTTAGCACTCAGCCTGTCGCTGGCCGTTGCCAGCGCTCAAAATCACGATGTGGAGAAACTCTGCGAACGCTTCATCAAACAAAAAAATACACAACGCACCGAAACAGCCAACCGGCTCATGCAGCTGCTGGTGAGTGAGGGCTTTGGCGACGAGGTGGTCTTCACGGCCGACATACCCTCTGACACCATGACCATGACAGTCTGCTACTATGCTGCCGAATATTTTCTCAACACGCAGCAGCACGACCTCTGCATCAACTATGCGCTGCAGGCACTGCCGCTCACCGAGGGCAACGCCGACTACACATGGCGGTCGGAGACCATCAACCTGCTCATGCTGGCCTATTTCTATAAGTCAAACTACATCGAGGCGCTGCACTATGGCGAGATGGGCTACGACCACGACAGCCGCTACCATGACTA
The DNA here is from genome assembly GCA_017934525.1 of Prevotella sp. Lineage (GTDB taxonomy): Bacteria > Bacteroidota > Bacteroidia > Bacteroidales > Bacteroidaceae > Prevotella. Next base: position 21,182 of record JAGBJJ010000073.1, on the reverse strand, counting down.
CGGGCGCATGAGCTCCACGCTCAACACCATTGCAGGCATCTACCTCGGTGCCCGTCAGCCCGAGCAGGCGCGGCAATATATTGAGAAAGCCATCGAGGCCGACCAGAAGACCTCCGACCATGAGCATGCACCGGCCATCTACGGTGTGGCCACCGAGGTGTATCAGGGACTGGAGCAATACGACAAGGCGCTCGACTATGCCCGGCGGGCCTTTGCCTTGGAGCAGCAGCGTGGCAATGGCACCAAGGCTGCCATACGTCTCTCGCAGATGGCGGCTGCCTACACCTCGATGGGCGATACGGCGCAGGCCCGTCAGCTGCTCTCACAGAGCATACCCGTGCTGCAGCAGGCCGCCGTCATGCCGTCGCTCGGCATCAGTCTGAACACCATGGGCGAGGTGATGCGCATGGAGGGACGACGGGACGAGGCTGCCTCTTACTTCAATGCCGCCAACAGCCTCTTCAGTCAGACGGGCGACCTCTACAACCGTGCCCGTTCGCTCCATGGGCTCTTCGCTGCCCTCTATGACACCGACCCCAAGGCGGCCATGCTTCATCTCGACCACTACACCAAACTGAAGGACACCATCTATCAGAACGACATGAAGCAGTTGCTCACCAACTACAGCGCCAAGTTCCGCAACGACGAGCTGGCCGAGCAGAACGCCGCCGCCAAGCGCCAGAACCGCACCATCATCATCGGCGGCACCGTCATCGGCGTGCTCATGCTCCTGGCCCTGGCCCTCCTCGTCTATGCCATCCGGCTGAAGAACAAGTCGAACCACCAGCTGCTCGAGCTGCAGCACACCCGCGAGAACTTCTTCACCAACATCACCCACGAGTTCCGCACACCACTGACCGTCATCCTCGGCATGAGCCAGCGCCTCATCGACTACACACCGCCCGAGGACACGCCCGAGCTCGTCCACACCAGCGGCAACCTCATCCGCCGCCAGGGCTCGCAGCTCCTGCTGCTCATCAACCAGCTGCTCGACCTCTCGAAGGTGCAGGCCCGCGTCGAGGCCCCCAACTGGCGCCACGACAACATCGTCGGCTACATCAACATGATCATGGAGACGTTCTACAGCTACGCGCAGAGCCAGAACATCAGTCTCGTCTATGCCCCCCAGGAGAACACCGTCATGATGGACTTCGTGCCCGACTACGTGCAGAAGATCACCAACAACCTGGTGCACAACGCCATCAAGTTCACGCCCTCAGGCGGACACATCAACATCATCACCCGATGCGACGGACAACAGTTCGTCTTCCAGATCGCAGATGACGGCATCGGCATCAGCCGCGAACACCTGCAGCACATCTTCGAGCCCTTCTATCAGGCCGACAACGAGAAGGCCACCATCGGCACCGGCGTCGGACTGGCCCTCACCCGACAGCTCATCAACGCCGTCGACGGCACCATCAAGGTCGTCTCGAGCAAGGAGCGGGGCACCGTCTTCACCATCACCATGCCCCTGAGCCACGGCGGCGACACCGACCTGCAGCCCCTCATGGCGGCCGAGCGCAGCGGCATCAACCCCATCGTCACGCAGGCCGACGGCGACGGACTCGACATGCCCGAGGGCGTCGACGACCAGGTGGAGCCCATCCGCGTGCTCGTCGTCGAGGACAGCCGCGACGTGGCCTACTTCATCGGCAACCAGCTGGCCGAGCGCTACGCCATCAGCTATGCCTACGACGGTCAGGACGGTCTCGACAAGGCCCAGCAGCTCGTGCCCGACCTCATCATCACCGACCTCATGATGCCCAAGATGGACGGCCTGGAGTTCTGCCGCAACATACGCTCCAACGACGTTACCAGCCACATCCCCATCATCGTCATCACAGCCCGCTCGGCCAACGAGGACCTCGTCAAGGGCATCAACGCGGGCGCAGATGCCTACCTCTACAAGCCCTTCAACGCCGACGAGCTGCAGGCATGGATCACCAAGCTGCTCGACCAGCGCCGACTGCTCCGCGAAAAGTTCTCGCGCATCGTCGTCGACAGCAACGGCAGCATCCCCGACGCCGCCGACAACGGCAGCGCCGCCACCACGACGAGCGCCATGGACGACGCCGACGTGCGCTTCCTCGGCCGACTGACCGACCTCGTCTACAGCCACATGGGCCGCAGCCAGGTCGACGTCGAGTCGCTCGCCACGGCCCTCTGCATGAGCTCCAACCAGCTGCGCCGCAAGGTGATGGCACTGACGGGCAAGACGCCCGCCAACTACTTCATGCAGATCCGGCTGAGCAACGCCAAGGCGATGCTCGACAAGAACCCCGAGATGCCCATCTCGGACGTCGCCTACCGATGCGGATTCTCCACGCCGGGCCACTTCAGCAGCGCCTTCAAGGCGGCCTACGGCTACACCCCCACGCAGTGGATCCATCGCGCACGGTGAAGCCCTCGCGGGCGCGTTCCTTTTAACTTACGACACGACGTGACCGCATGCCGTCACGTCGTGATTTCTTTTTATTCCGCCGTCAGACTGCATCACGCGAATGATGGCAATTTGTTTCCAAAAGCAAGGCCAGGCATGGCTCTACATTTTTATAAAATTCTCCGCCGAAAAGGGTTGAAAAAGGATAAAAAAGGCCTAAATGTTAACAAATGTTGACTTACATATACTTTCTCTCTGACAGTCAGAAAGTTACGAGGCGAAAATGTAAGAAATCTGTAAGTCACGAAACGGAAAATGTGAAATATTTGTAAGTCGATGTTAAAAATTTGTAAGTCCGTTTCGGCATTTTTCCCTATATTTGCGGCAGAATTTATAATTATCAAACCGAAATGGCATCACAAGACAACTACCAAGGCATTCAGCAGAACATCGACGCACAGATCGCCGACATCGAGGTCGACAACCAGCGCGAAGCCGAACTCGAGGCGCAGCGCCAGGCCGCCAGCCGGCCCCGGTCGCTGATGGAGCGGCTGCGCCAACGCTTACGGCGACTGCTCTGCATGTACTGAGCGACAGAGCAGAGCGACGCCCACAGAGCATCAGACACAACAACAAACATTCATTCATAAAAACCTTTACGATTATGAAACGACTACTTTCACTCACCGTGGCCCTCCTCGCCATCGCCGTAGGATGGGCCCAGGAAACAACGCATTTCACGATCGACCCGCCACTGCCCGGCGGACAGTCCACTGAGACCGTCGTCGAGGCTAAGCTCGCGACGAACGCTACCCTCTCGGGCAACCTCTCGAACTACGAGATTGCTGCACTGGTAGACGGCAAGGTGCGCGCCATCGTCCTTGGCAACTCCAACAGCTACGGAGCACCCGGCGCCGAAGCTGCCGACTACAACTACTTCGTGTTTCGCATCCCCGGCAACTTCACCACCTCCGAGGAAGACAACGGCAAGGCTATTACATTTAAGATGTATAACAGCACCAGCGGACTGGAGTACGACCTGAGCAGCCCCTCGATCACCTTCGACGGCAAGCGCCACGGCACGACGTCGGACCTCGTCGAGCTGAGCGTCACCGAGGTGACAGGCATCACCCTGTCGTCTTACAGAATCGACATGAACTGGGACGAGGAGATTGACCTCAGCTACTACCCGCGGCTGACGCCTACCAATGCCACCGTGCCCAACAACCTCAAGTACACCTACGGCATTAATCCGTCTTATACGGACAAGCTCGCAGTCACTGAGGACGGCATCCTGACGTCGAACGAAGCAGCTGTCAATCCCGAGAGAAGTTATTATATGTTTATCGAACTTGGATCTTACTATAAAGGAATTGACGTGATAGTCCATAACCACGCCAAAGAGCTCACCGTCAACCCCGGCTACGAGACCATCACGGTCAACCTCGGCGACTCCACCACGCTGCGGCAGAAGCTAGCGGCCGCTTTCAGCGTGACGCCCACCAACCCGTCGGATTATGCGACCTTAACCTCTGCCAACAGTAATATCGTCGCCATCGGCCCCGGTGCTTCCGGTGTTGTGGTCTACAACCCCGTGGCTGTCGGCGAGACCACGATAACAAAAAGGTACCAATGGACAAGACCCGGACAGCCCGACTCCTACACCTACACCACCGCCACTAAGACGGTCAACGTCAAGGTGGTGCAGCCTGTCATGACCATCGACCTGCTCTACCAGTCGATTGACTGCAACGTGGGCGACGACCTGACCGAGTACATCAAGCAGTGCTATGCGGTATGGCCCGAAACAGCCACTGACGCGAGCGTCACCTACGAGCTGACGCCTGGCACGGCCCAGGGCATCGTCACGATCGAGAACAACACCATCAAGGCTGTCGCCGAGGGCATGACCTCAATCACCGTCCGCTCTGTGAGCAACCCCGAGGTCTATACCACTATAGCCGTCATGGTCCACGACTGGGCCACCAGCGTGGCAGTCGACCGCACAAGCCAGACGTACACCTACACCAACAAGGCCATCGATATCAGTAAGGACATCTTCGGCAGCTTCGACTATGCCACCGGCCAGTGGGAGCAGATTGGTATAGCCACGACCCAGCCTATGGGCAAAGGCGTCTTTTTCGTTAATGTGACTTCGAGCGACCCAAGCGTCGTCGAGATTAGCGAAGGCAAGGGAGCCTTCGAGACCGGATGGGGCGCCACGGTGAAGAAGGCCGGCACAGCCACACTGACCTTCACCCTCCGGTATCCCGACTATATGGCAGGTACGCCCGGCGCGCCCGTCATCAAGACAGCCGAGCCCGTCACGCTCCGCATTGACGTGACGCAGGGTCCCACCGCCTTCTCGTTCAACACGAACAGCATCACGATGAACGTCGGCGAGACGATCAACCTGAAAGATTATGTGACCATCCAGCCCGAAGGCGCTTCCGTCGCTGACAACGACTACATCTGGACCGTCCAGGAGTCGCACAGCCAGTATATGTCCGTCACGGGCAACACGCTCCAGGCCCTCGCTCCCAACATCGACGAAAAGGGCTCTACCCTCCAGCTGCAGCTCCAAGGCTACGAGAGCCTCGGCACGGCCGACATCACCGTCTTCATCAACCAGCCCGCCACCAGCATCAACGTCAACACGCCGGAGATCACCGTCAACAAGGGTGACTGGGAGGCCCTGAAGAGCGCACTGGAGAGCGCCATCACGGTCAACCCGACCAACCACACCGACGAGATTGTGTGGACGTCTGACAACGAGGAATACATCGCTCAGCAGGAGGTTGCAGCAGGCGAGGCGACCCTCAGCGAGTGGGTGCCCATCAAGGGCGGACAGACGACGATGACCGTCAAGGTCGGAACCTACACCTTTAATGCCGACGGTACTCCCTCGTTTGAGGCGCACGCCACGCAGCAGGTCACCGTCAACATCAACGTGCCCATTGAGAGCATCACATTCCCTGCAGGTAATGTCACCATCAACGTCGGCGACGACATAACCGATTATCTCAACTCAATCGTCACTATCCTCCCGGAAGATGCCACCAACAAGAGCTTCCACTTCACAGTGACCGGTACAAACATAAGGAATGTCAACGGCAGATGGGTAGCAGCAACGGCCGGACTTACACAGTTTAGAGCGGTTGCAGATGACGGTTCTGGCGTCACTTCTTCTAAGATGAAAGTGTTTATTATTGTCTCTCAGGCCAAGGACGTCACGTTTGCCAAAGACATCACGGTGAAGTACACCGGCAGCGATGTTGACATTTCTGAGGAAGTGAAGAACAATATCACCTTCGATCCCGCCAAAGCTTCGCGCGCTAATGTAACTGTGACATCAAGCAATCCTGATGTAGCAACGGTAGATATGACCATTACCAACACCGGTTCTAACACCGCCGTCAACGTCGCTGTCACCGCCACGGCCAAGAGCGTCGGCGAGACCACCGTCACGATGGCCGTCACCTACATCGATTATCTGTCTGAGACGATAGACGGCAAGGAGCACCGCACCACCGTCGAGCGCACGTTCAAGATTATCGTCAGCGAGGGTCTCTCCGGCTTCAACATCGTGGCCGCCCTGCCCGAGCCGATGGCAGCCCGTACCACCTACGACCTGCTACTGAAGCCACAGCCCGAAGACGCTGAGTTCGACCCGGAGGCCATTCAGATTTGGGCTGACGACCCTGTCAACCTGAGTACGCAGTTCTTTGAAGCTGATTTTGTTGAATTAGATGAGAATGGCAATGCCCTTTACGAGGTCGGCGCCAACTATCCCGGCGTCAGCACGCTGAACATCCGCTACGACGACGGCACGACGCAGCTGAACATCGTCGAAAACCAGACTATCACCGTCGGTGAGGCCACAATCCTCAACAATGGCTGGCAGTGGAAGTCGCTGTGGGGCCCCATCGCTCGGAATGAGTTTGAGGCACACTTCATGGGCCGTATCGACGAAATCCGCTCACAGTCGGCCCTGATGGCCAACGACCCGCAGTACGGCTACTATGGTGCGCTCTACGAGCAAGGCCTGCAGCCTAACGTGGCCTACAAGATCAACTGCACTGAAAGTATTGAGTCATGGGAAGCAGCCATCCAGACAGGCGGCGAGATTCTGCTGAAGGACAAACCCCAGCCCCTGCAGAAGGCCTGGACATGGATTGGTAACCCCTATGTATTGTACCACAAGCTCAGCGACGTCATCACGTCGGCCAGCGACGGCGACCGCATCGTGTCGAAGGAAGACGGTTTTGCCGAGTGGAGCAATGGTGCATGGACTGGTACCCTGAAGAGCCTCTGGCCCACGCAGTCGTACCTCTACTACAACAACTCTGATGCTGAGAGTGCCATCTATTGGCCTGCAGAGACAGGGCTTGCCCAAAGCCGCAGCGCTCGCCAGAATGCTCCCCACAAGGTCAGCCCGCAGTCGGTCTGGCAGTACGCCCCGCATCCCTATCGCGATAACATGTCGATGGTGGCCCGGCTCGATGGCGTCACGTCGCCCGAGCACTATACCATCGGTGCCTTTGTCGATGGTGAGTGTCGTGGCGAGGGCTTGTGCATCGATGGTCTGATGTTCATCACCGTGCATGCCAACCAGGGCGAGCAGGTCAGCTTCCGCTTGCGCGACGAACTCACCGGCCAGCTCTTCGACGTCGACCAGACGGTCACCATGTCGCTCATGAAGGGCACCATGAAGGCTCCCGTCCTGCTGACGAGCGAAGCCGTGACCACGGGCATTGCAACCATCGACAACGAATCATCGGCAATGGATAGTTATGATCTCAGCGGTCGCAAGCTCGACTCGAAACGCCAGGGCGTGAACATACAGCGCTCAAACGACGGCAAGGTGCGCAAGCAGGTTGTGAAGTAACCTTGCTCCACCTGCAAAACTTACTGAGCATACCCTCTCTCTCTAAGGGAATTCCGGCCGGAATCAGACACATTCCGGCCAGAATAGCCAAAATTCCGGCCGGAATTCCCTTCCAACTCAAAACAATAACCCATCAACAGCAAGGCTATGATGAGCAGGAACCATACGAAGCGCGCGTACATCTATATGCTATGTGTCACCGCCGTATTATTCACCCCTTCCCTCTGGAGGGGGCAGGGAGAGGCCGGGCTTTTCGCTCAGACCCTCACCCAGAACACCATCTCGACCATCGCGAAGAGCGACCCGCTCATCATCACGGGTGCCGTCGGCACCCAGAACACCTACTACCACTCCTCACTGGGCTCTGGCTATCGCTCGCCGTGGGCTAACTCCTTGTATGCCAACCTGAACATCTCGGTCTACGGCATCTCGATGCCGTTCGCCTTCTACTATTCGAACAATAATTCAAGCTTCTCGTTCCCCCACTTCTCGTTCCACATCGACCCGACCTACAAGAACTGGCGGGGCCACTTCGGCCGCTCGAACATGGCCCTCTCGCCCTACATCATGAATATGTCGTTCAACGGCGTCGGACTCGAGTACACATCGTCGCGGCTGCGCTTCGGTGCCTTCTACGGCGAGCTGCGCAACGCCATCAACGACGACCCCGACGACCCCAAGGCCCGCACGCCGCAGTATGCGCGCGTGGGGTGGGGCTTCAAGGCCGGCTATGGCTCCGGCCTCAACTTCATCGACCTCTATCTGCTGCGGGCCTACGACAAGATAGGCAGCATCGACCCGCGATGGCAGGAGAAGGTGAACCCGCAGGACAACATTGCCATCGCCCTGCGCGGTGGCCTAGGCCTGACGAAGTGGCTCTCGCTGCGCGGCAACCTGGCCTGGAGCGCCTTCAGCTCCGACAAGCGCGCCCAGCGCGTCCACACCGCCCAGCTCGACCGCTGGGACAAGATTTTCGAAGCCCGCTATACGTCGCTCATGCGTATTGCCGGCGACATCTCGGCCAACCTCAACCTGAAAGGATTCTCATCACAGATATATTATAAGATGGTGCAGCCCGACTATACGACGCTGGGCCTCTACTACACCTCCAACAACTACCAGTCGCTAGGCATCAACGCCTCGACCAGCCTCTTCAACCGCGTCACGCTGGCCGTCAACTTCTCCGGACAGGAGGACAACATCACCCGCAACCAGCTCTACACCACCCGTGGCTTCGTCTACAGCGCCACGGCCTCCACCAACCTTACCGACCGGCTCTCGCTCGCCGCCGGCTACAACGGCTACCGCCAGCTGCAAAGCGACGGCAAGGCCCACGTCAACGACTCGACGCGCGTCAACCGCATCATGCACTCCGTCTACCTGACGCCCTCCTACAACATCGACGGCGACCACGTCGGACAGGTCTATTCACTCTCGTTCAACTACACGCAGAACAAAGACCTCAACCGCTTCGCCACGGGCGTCTCGGACGTCAAGACATGGGCCCTCGGACTGTCGCACGCCCTCGACATCAAGGCGTGGGAGATGACCATCGCCACGTCGCTCTCGCACCAGACGTCGAGCGGCTATCAGACGCGCTACACCTCCGACGTGCTCTCGCTCACGACGGGCCGCTCGTTTCTCAAGGAGAAGAACCTGTCGACCTCGGCCACCGTCTCGCTCTGCTATAACGACATCCGCGACCAGCAGCGCATGCTCTCCGTCGGGGCCGACCTCTCGGCTGGCTATACGCTGGCCAAGGTTCACCAGTTCTCCTTCTCCGCCGGCTTCAACAAGTACTCCGACACCAACCTCTCAGCCGACCACTCGTCAATGGGCACCACCGAGGTCAGCCTGTCGCTGGGCTACAACTACACCTTCTCACTGCTGAATCTGAAGCGGAAAGCGAAGACAATGAACAATGTACAATGAACAACGAACAGTTTGCTGCCGCCTGAATGAGGGGAAAGCCCCCTACGCCCCCCGCATAAAGGCGCGCATCACGAACATAGAACCGAGAAAAGACAACGAAGGGTTGCGTGTGTTGCGACTGAATCGCAATCTCCCCGCCCCCCCCAAAAAAACGATACGATTATGAAGAAAGAGCAGATCCTAACCGCAGAAATCCTGCCGACACGCCGCATAAAACATATTTCAGGGCTTGAAAATAGTTTTCGACGCCGCTTCCGCCGCCTTTCGGCGGCCCCGCTCCGCATTCTCTGCGCCGCCGCCCTGTTCATTCTTCATTCTGCGCTCTGCATGACTCCCGCAGCGGCACAGGAGGTCAGCGTCGACGTGCGCCCCGTGCAGCCCATCCTGCCCCCCAAGGCCGGCGACTACATTGACGACCCGGGCAACTTCTTCACCCTGCGCGTGACCAACAACACCGATGAGCAGCAGCGACTGTTCTTCGGCTGCCACATCAACATGGAGTTCCCTGACCAGGAGTCGTATGTCGTCACCAACTACGGCCATATTCCCCGCATGCCCATCGTGCTCGAGCCGCGACAGTCGAAGCTGCTCAACCGCGTCGAGATGAAGCAGCTCTTCACCTATCTCGACCAGAACGACGTCTACATGCGCGACGGATTGTGGGACCAGTTCAACGGTGCCGGACTGCTGCCCGAGGGCCAGTTTAAGATGTCGATGCAGTGCTACAAGTGGGACCCCGAGCTGACGCAGGCCGTGCAGCTCAACGAGCCCACCAACGGCACCTGCTCGTTCCAGGTGTGCTACAGGGCCCAGCCGCCCACGTTCATCACGCCCCAGGCCGCCGTCGGCATCGACCCTGACGACGCGCTGGGCCAGCTCAGTGTGGCCAACCTCAACATCCATTCGCCCGTCATCGCGTGGACCATGCCCACACTGAAGTGCAACCCCTCGCAGTATCCCTTCCAGTACGACGTGCGCATCGTCCGCCTCGACGGTGAGATGCCCGACGTGGCCATCGAGACCCACGCCGTGGAATATCAGAACCTGAAGCTGACCACCCCGACCCTGACCATCCCCACGGCCTACGTCACGAAGATGAAGGAGCAGAAAGGGGCCGACGGCCAGCCCGCCGTTTACGCCCTGCAGGTGACGGCCAGCAACCCCTTCGCCAACAGCGACCTCGACAAGCTCCACTTCTCGCTCATCGAGAACGACGGCCGCAGCCCCATCCTCCTCTTCCGCTTCTACGACCCGACGGCCACCGACGTAGCCGACTCCCTCGAAGGTCTCGTCGAGGAAGGCGACAAGGAAGGCGACAAGGACTCGCTCTACGTCTTCGAGCAGCCCACGCTGACCTCGCCCAAATTCTCCGGCCTGGCCCTGCGCAAGATGTTCGTCGGCGACAGCATCACGGCCGGCTTCCGCAAGGCTTGGCACGTCGGCGGACGCGGCGAGCAGGCCGACACCGTGCAGTTCAAGTACACCATGCAGCTCTTCAAGGGCCGCTCGTCCGACAAGATGGAGGTGACCATCGCCACGCAGAAGCCCTTCTTCGAGCACTCCTTCGTGCCCAAGAAGGGCAGCGACGAGGAACTCAGAGACTCGGCCAAGTGGGAGAAGCTGAAGGATAAGGTGAAGGCCGGCGACTACGTCGTCATGCGCATTAAGGCCGAGCCCCTGGACAAGAAGCTGTCGCTGCGCATGAAGGGCGACTCGCTCAACATCATCGACTTCGTCATGGCCGAGCACGTGAACATAGACTGGGCCTGCGGCTTGAACACTAGCACGGTGACTAACAAGGAACTCGTGAAGGAATGTCCGAAGAAGGGAACGAAGATACGCATCAGCGACTGGGAACTGGAGCTGGACGACGTGAAGCAGGACAAGGACACGAAGGTGCTGAAGGGCACCGGCTGGATTATTTGGGAGGGCGTCTCGCAGATGAATGTCCGCGTGGCCGTGAAGTTCAACGACTTGAAGGTGAACACCGACCTGGTATGCTTCGACGGTCTCTGCCAGACCTATGCCGACCCCAACGGGACGAAGTGGATTGGCGATGACGAAAATTATTCCCCCGAGGCAGCCGTCGATTCCATCTTCAGCATGACGGGCCTGGACAACTTCTGGACCAATGCCGGACTTGGTGCCGCCAACGAAGCCGCCTTGAACAAGGATATGAACGAGGAGGCCACAGATGTGGCCAAAGCCCTCGAATTGGGCAAATACTACAGCTACTTCGAGAAGGGCTGCAAGCGCTGGAACGAATGGAAGAAGGGCAACTGGTTCGAGGTGTATTTCCCCACCGAGTTCCCGGAGGAGGTGTCGCAGTACTTCCCCAAGGACTTCGCGCTGCAGATTGCCAGCATGATGTATTCGCCGAAGGGCGCGTGCATGAACATCATCGCTGAGTTCGTGCTGCCCAAGAGCGACGTGCTGGGCAACGACCTGCTCGTGTTCGGTGCCCCACGCCTCTGCGTGTCAAAAGACCGTTTCCTGCCCGAGGACGGTGTGTTGTCACTGCTCAGCAACTTCCGCATCAAGGATCCTGACAGCGACTTCGACCTCACCTTCCTCGCACCCAGTCAGCCGCTGGACCCCTACGACGGCTGCTTTATCCGCTGGGAGAACGATGCGTTCGACGGGCTGAGCATACACGCATCCGTGCATGTACCCAACCTGAACCGCGTGGAGAACGGCAAGGTGCTCGACGGCGTGGAACCCAATTTCGAGCTCCGCGCCACCATCGAGAACGGCTGGGGCGACTGGATGGGCAAGATACACATGGATCCGTTCGAAGTGCGCGACCTGCCCGGATGGGTGTTCACCGTGGGCGAGGACGTGGTGTATGACCACTCCTACGAGCACAACGACATCGCGATGCCGTCGCTCAACCAGATTATCAGCAAGGTGGGCAACACCTACAATCCTGCCCTCTGCGGCTCGTACACGAAGACCGACTGGAACGCCTGGCAAGGACTCTACATCAAGAAGGTGGCTTTGCAGTTCCCCAAATGGTGCGTCTTCGGTAAAGGCGACAAGGGAACCGAAGTTTTTGTGGAGGATATGCTCTTCGACGGCTCGGGTGTCACCCTCGCCACCGGCGCCCGCAACGTGATGAACGCCCAGACGGGCGAGGCCGGCGGTTGGGCCTTCGACATAGATACGTGCATCGTACAAATCGTACAGAACAACTTCGACAAATGTCGCATCGCCGGCAAGTTCGGCGTCCCACTCTTCGGCGTGAAGGACAGCGGCGATGACGGCAAGATAGGCTACTGGTGCGACATACGCCGCCTAACCAAGCCCGAGACCGAAACCTATTACACCTATGTGAAGGCCGGCGACGGCAGCTCATCAGCATCCGGCACCCAGGCAACCAGCATAGGCGGCAAGGGCAGAAAAGGCTCTACAGCAGCCTCCAGTACCCACAACTCCATCAGTACTCCCACAACGACCACCACGAGCGATGGGTATGAGAAGATAGCACATAAGCGTAGCGTCTATACTGAGACGATGCGCTACGCCTACCTGTTCCACACAGAGTCTATCGACAAGAACCGCCTACAGATGGACTGCTTCCTGGCCGACCTGAACTTCGACCCGGCACAGACATTCATCGCCTTGGCGGCCGAGGAGCAGGAGGACGGCACCACCAAGACCGACGTCGAGTTCTGCATGGGCGGTGAGATAGCACTCTTCGGAGCCACCGAGATTAACGACAAGATAGCAAAATATACCGCCGAGCTGCCCCTGAAACCGCGTATTCCCGGCGTACACTTCACCAAGCTCTACATATCGAACTTCAAGCGCGAGGGTGTCACTCTCACCGCCTCCAACAACCTCATCATGAAGTACGATGCTTGGATGGGCAATCTGGAGAAGAAGCGGCAGGAAGCTCAGGAGAAATGGGAGAAAGAGACCATCAAGTGGGCCGACCTACACGCCGCCAAGGAGATGAAGCTGGGCGAACACTGCTACCTGAACTTCGGCGAGTGGTCACTGGCATCGCCCGACAAGAAGATAGGACCGTTCAAGTTCAACATCACCGAGTTCAAGCCCGACTACAAAAACAAGCAACTGACGCTTGACATCACCGGCAAGGTAGGCCTCATCAAGGGCATCAACCTCGACGTGGAATGCGGCATCAGCATCGTCAGCGACCTGTCATGGAAGGACTTCACCGATGTGAGCACCTGGGACCTGAGCTACAACCACACCGACTTCAAGAAGCTGGCACTGGACCTCGACGTGGCCAAGGTGCTGCACTTCAAGGGCGAGCTCGAGATGGGCGACTTCACCGACAAGAACAACGTGACCAGCAAGGGTTACAAGGGCTTGCTCGACATCGATATCATCGGCTTCTTCGGCATGAAGGCCACCGGCGGTTTCTTCGAGTATGATGGGGCCGTCAGCAAAGCATCGGAGGAGAAACTCCAGGAAGAGGCCAAAGAAGAGGGCACGACGCTTACCGCCGACGACCGCAAGTTCAGCTGGGGCTATTTCATGTGCGACATCACCAGTTCGCTCATGCGTGTCGATCCGGTGGTCATCAACCGCGTATCCGGCGGTTTCTACTTCAACTGCAAGCCGAAAGGACAGGGATTGGGCGGCGACAACCCGGAGGCACGCTACGGCACGCCCACGGCCGAGTATGGCGCCATCGGCGTGTCGCTCGGTATCGGCCTGGAGAGCTCGGCCGGCAAGGAGACGCTATCGGCCGACCTGGATCTGACGGTGGTGTATAACCGCAAGAAGAACCGACTCAGCACCTTCATGTTCAAGGGCGGCGTGAAAGCCATCGCCGGCATGATCAAGGCCGACATGATGCTGCTCTATCAGAACGACGAAAAGGACCGCTTCCTGTCGCTGGACGTCTCGGTGGAGACCGACATGTCCGGCGGCGACCTGGGCGATAAGGTGAAGAAACTGGGAGAGGAATACAAACAGGAACTGGAGGTGATCCAAAAGGATCTGGACAAGTTCAAGGAAGACGTGGCGGGATATGCCAACAAGCTAATTGAAGGAACACCGATGGCCGGACTGAAGGATGCCCTTGCCGACGACGACGAGTCGGGCGCCAAGGTGAAAGACAGCGACTTTGCGAAAAACAAGAGCTCGAACGATGCCAAAGCCGACGAAGCCGAGAAGAAGAAGAAAGAGAAAGATCTGACCATCGGTGAAACCAAGATCACGCTGGCTCTGAAGATCACGTGGCGCGAGAACGGTGTAAACAAGAACCCGCAGAAGTGGCACCTCTACGTCGGCGAACCCAACAAGTCGAATCGCTGCTACTTCCAGTATATCAAATTTAAGTCGGCCGTGGTAAGCGTTGATATCGGTGCCGACGGCTACATCTGCATCGGCAACGAACTGCCCAACAACGGTGCTCTGCCGCCCATCGATTCGGAGATCACCAACTTCGTGACACCGAAGGGCGTGGATACCGGCGGTGATATGGCCAAGGCGCAGCGCTCGCGCCAGGCAGCCGTCAACGAGCTGCTGGGCAAGGCCGACTGCAAGGGTGGTGTGATGGTGGGCGCCTCGGCGTGGGGTTTCATCGACATCGACCTCGGCCTGTTCTACGGCGGCCTGCGCGCCATTGCGGGCTTCGACATGTCGCTCGTCAACTACGGCAACATGGCCTACTGCGTCAACCTGGGTCGTGCTATGGGCCGCAACGGCTGGTATGCTCAGGGCCAGTTCTACGCCTATCTGGCTGCCAAGTTCGGCCTGCACATCAAGCTCGGCAAGCTCATCAACAAGAAGATCGACATCGTCGATGCCGGTATCGGCGGCGTGTTCCAGTGCGGTCTGCCCAGCCCGTCGTGGCTTGAAGGCCGTGCCCGCGTGAAACTGCGCCTGCTGGGTGGTTTGGTCAATATGAACAAGACGTTCCACTTCGAGTGCGGAAAGGTCTGTGTGCCCTTCAAGGGCAACGCCCTGGACGGCTTCAACCTCTTCGGCGACGTGAATATCGGTATCGACTCCATAGAAACAAAGGGTTGGTACGAAGTGCCCACAGTCACCAATGCAGAAGCTAAACGGGCCATGTTCAGCACCCAGGCATCGTTGGGTGCACAGTACCGCCTCTACGACCCGACGACAGGCGGCTGGCTGGCAAGCCAGGGAGGCTATACAGAGGACCAGATTAAGCAGAACGCCTCTCGAACCTATATCTTCGACATCGACGGCACCACCAACAACATCGGCAACGTGGGCGTGAAGCTCTACGAGATTAGCGAATCGAAGATCAGCAGCCTGAACTATTTCAACAAGAATGTGTATCTGGAGAACTTATACAGCTTCTTCAAGAAGAACACAAGCAGCTTCGAGACCAGTGTCGAGATGAGCAATGCTTCCATCACTGGCGGTCAACCTGTCAGCTATAGCTACTCTGATGCCTCTACATGGACACCCATCGAACAGGCCGAGCAATGGAACAAGCAATTGGAAGAAGACTGGTATGGCTTCTCCTACTACGGCCAGTATCACTCCTATCGCGGCTTCAGTCTCAAGAAGATGGAGGTGCCCGTCTCTATCCGCGAGGTGCGTGGCTCTAACTTCCATCTCAACCTCCCCACACTCAAACCCGACTGCTACTATATCCTTCGCCTCACCGGTTCCGCCTACGAAGTGGAGGACGGCGTGAGAGTATGGTGCAACTACGTGAAGGTGGACAAGAACGGCAAGCCGCTCTACAACACCCGCATCAAGTGGCAGCAGGACAAGTTCATCTTCTTCCGTACGGGAAGCGAGGAGACTCCGCCTGAGTTGATCAGCGACCTTGATCCATATGTGGCCGTGGCCTTCCCGGCAGGTGAGGATGGCAAACTGTTCAATAAGAAAAACTATTCGGAAGAGTCATACCAGCGTGACCTGGAAAGACCTAACATAGCCTTAAACCAGGATATCAGCAAGACGTCCTTCAAGAACGGCACCCTCTACTGGAACCTTGAAAGCCAGAACACTGAGACCGGTGACACCAGAACCACCAAAGTGAAGAACAAGTTCGTCAAAGTGCAGATGAAGACGCCCGTCTATGGCCGGACGCTTCCTTCCTCGGTTGCCCAAATGCAGAGCATCAACATGGCGCCAGAGAGCAAGTTGTTTGTATATCCCTATCCCAGCAACAACCATCTGCAGCTGCTCTACGAGACCCAGATCAAGGGCCAGTGCAACTCAGGTTCCGTGAAGTATCCCAACTCTTCAAGCTATGCCAACCTGAGCTCTAACTACGAAAAGCATGAGTTTCTCAAGCAATACCTCGGCACGCAGGGCTATGGTAATTACATCCAGCCCATTCTTGACGAGATCAAGAGTAAGCTCGGCAGCACATCTTACTATATCAGTGCCATCGCCTACATGGAGAAGATTATCCAGGACGACGAGGTGTTGAAGACGGCCTACGACAGATATATGGATGAGAACTCAAGTAAGGAAGAGTGCATGAAGGATACCACCTATGTGCTGGCTGACCTCTATTTCAAGTGTAACAAATACATGAGCTGGACAGCACCATATGGCTTCAAGAGCCAATCTTCGATTCATGCTGCATCCTTGCTACCCTACGAGGCCCCCTTCGTGGGCATGCGTCCTTTCGACCCGCCCACCTACTCTACAGGTATCATGAAGGACTACCCCGCGAACAGTTATTATCCATGGACGTACAGCAATGACGTGGCTGAGGCTTACAGAAACGTGTGGGGAGTTCAAAAGAACTATCGCCGTCAAGATCCTTTCTCATATTTCGCCTATCTCTCCAACCATGTGTTTATCAACGGCTACAAAGTGAATCCTTACGCTTTTGACGACGTGGGCATCAGCCACGCAGCAGAACCACTGACTTTCAGCTACAATGGCGTCGATATTCAGGGGAACTTTATGCTGCAGAGTGGCAATGAAACGATGCGTGATGTGCAGCGGAAGATGTATAACACTTGGAACAACTTCAACTATGACAACGCCAGTGCTGAGGGCTACGACCCCAAGCAGCCGTTCTTCCCGTTGCCGTCCTATGGCGTTGCCGATCCATCGGTAGAAAAAGGTGAGTTGAAGCACAGCCAGATTGGCAGCATGGATCTCTACGAGAAGACCATCGCCAATCAGGATGGAAAGACGCCTCATTACCTGCCCACAAGCACCAGCGCCGATGCTATTTCAGCAGATGCTGCCAGCATGAGGTATTTCGCCCTAAACTTTACAGCACCCTACTACGTGGCAGAGAAACTATATAAGCGCATGGGCGAGGTATGCGACGAGCTGGTCAGCATCTACCAGCAGCACATGGACAAGCGCATCAACGCCTTGAAGAATTTCAATTCTGTGGCAAGAACAAGGATAGCCAACCTTGGGTATGACCTTAACACGCCTAATGGCCGTCTCGCAGCCGCCCTGGACGATAGAGTCTATCAAACATTAAAGAATTATGGCGGGCAGACGAATTTGCTCTTCTTCGATGGCAGTGGCGGTGATGACTGGAGCCTGAACGCAGATATTCGCAAGTGGAACCAGAAGTACCGCGGACGCTACCTGACCGTGGAGAGCCATGGCTACAAGGTAAAGGTGCCCTATTATCAGTTTGCGCTGCTCTTCGGCGATTGCTTCGGCAGATACAACCACGATAACAGCGACACGATGGGCGCCGACAGCGTGAATGGCTTCTGGACGAAGAGCCTTGACCGTGCTTTCGACACCTCACTGGGAGCACATGCCAAGACAACGCTTAAAGCCCGCTATGGCGCAGATGTGTCGAACCTGCTGTTTAACCGAATGAACGGCGGCAGTCCGTTCAAGCAGCTGAAAGGAAGCAGCTACGCTACATCTTCAAGGGTAGTAAACGGGCAATGGGTCGATCGCAGGACTGTTGACCAAGATAGATTCTATGCGTGGTTACCTTTGAGTTATATCACTAAGCTAAATCTGATGGCTTACCGTGTGAACGCATACGACATTAACTCTGGTCAGTATTTCAGCAGCAGTGCGGTGGACGGCAACTGCGAGATAATGCCTGACGTTACTTACGATTGGATGTTTACGGGTAGTAATAAGAATCCAAAGGATATGAATGAATGGCGCCTTAGTAATATGGTGGGCGATCCAAAGGTTGTCTGCGACGGCGATGATCCTTCCGACAAGTCGGAGGATATCTACGCGGGTGAAGACGTGAAGGAGTGACCATTGAGCATTGAACATTGAACATTGAAGATATGATGAAACTGAAGACAATAATAGTGGTGACAGGTCTGCTCCTTGGGAGCATGGCTGTGCAGGCACAACAAGAGGACACGGTGATGGTGGCCGACGCTGCCTTTGTGCCCGACAGTACGGAGTGGGTGGAACCCCTCCAGGGCGAGCTGCTCACATCGAAGATCCACCTGAAGGTGCGCACCTACGGTGACCGCGTCTATCTGCGCTGGGTGCCCGAGGACTATGTGTCGTGGCTATTCCTCACCATCGACGGCGTGAACGTGTTGCGCTCCAAGCAAGGCTCGCTCGACATCGACACGCTGGCCTATGCTCTGAAGCCGCTGTCGCAGGCGGAGTTCGAGGCGAAATACGGTTCAGAGGATGACCAGGCCAGCATCGTCATGGGCGTGCTCTACGGCGAGGGACGCAAGGGAAGCAACCAGACCGAGGACCCGCCCGGCTCGATGGGTGCCAGCGTGGAACTAAACAGCGAGCAGGACATCTCGTTCGGCTTCGCCATGCTCGTGGCCGACTGGCGGACCGACCTGGCACAGGACATGGCGGTGGGCCTCATCGACCGTACGGCAAAGCCGGGCGAAGTGTATGAGTATATCGTGCAGCCCACTGTGTGGGACAACGGCGGCAAGATCATCTTCGAGCCGGGCGTGCGCTCAAACGTGGTGAACCGCACCTACAAGCCAACTGCATACGACCCGGAGTTGGATGACACGCTGACCTCGCCCCGCCGCTTCGTGCTGTCATGGGTGGATGAGACGCATGGTAGTTGGGAGGTGGAACGACGCTATGTGGGACGATTCGGCAGTACAAGTAGCACAGGTGAGTGGGAACGCATCAACGAGAAACCATACGTGCCGATGATTGAGACCGACTTCGAGGGACTTTGTCTCTTTAACGACTCGGTGACCGCCGACGGCGTGTGGGAATACCGCATAATGGCACACGACCCCTTCGGCGAACTCACGGAGCCGTCGCCCGTTCACCGCGTCTATGCCCGTGATATCGAACCACCCATACCACCTCAGATCAAGAAGTTCGCCATCATCCGCGAGGACATAGAACGGCCTATGAAAAAGGTGCTGGCGGCTGTAATCTGGGAAAACCCCGAAGAGCAGATGGACGACTGCACGGGGTATATGGTCTACTATCAGAACAATCAGATGACGGGCGACCAGTGGATACCACTGCCCCATCAGACTGTCGATGTAGAATCGGGGACTGTCGGAGAGAGCACCAATGACCTGATTTCTCCCGCCGACACCATTGTCATTGTCGATGTGACGGGACTTCGCACCGGTATGATGGCTCTGCGCGCCTACGACGACTCGGGCAACGAATCCGTATCGGTGGCACAGATGATTCGCGTGAACGACTACAAGGCCCCCGATGTGCCCGACTCCCTGCAGGCCCTGGTGCTGAGCAACGGATGCGTCATCCTGAAGTGGAACCCGTCGCCCGACGACGACGTGGCAGGCTATGACGTGGCTTTCGCCAACGACACCACACATACGTTCCTGCGACTGAACAACGAGACGTTCCCAGAAACAGCCTATGTCGATTCGCTGGCACTCGACGTGAACCAGAAGTATATTTACTATAAAGTACGCGCGGTGGACTGGTCCACCAACATCAGCGACTGGAGCCATTGGATAGAGGTGAAACGCCCGCATATCTCACCGCCCACCCAACCTCACCTCGACAAGTCTTCGCACGATGACGAGAAAGGCATGTACATGCGATGGGTGGTCGGTCCCGATGCCGACATGGATCACCACGTGCTCTGGCGACGCGTAGGCGATAAAGGCGACTGGGAGGAGTTGCAGCGCTGGGATGCCGACTCGCTGGCGAAAGTGGGGAAATGGACGGTGGATGTGTATGACAACCCGCGCCACAACCGGCAGGAACGCTACTATTACATGGTGGAATCGTTCAACTCGAGTCCCTTCACCTCGCAAAGCCTCGCGGTAAGCTGGCTGCACCAGGGGCCGAAATATTTCGATATTCCCATCAAGCTCTACGGTGCACACACCGGTGGCGGACTAGTTCGCCTGACATGGGATCTGGGCGAACTGCCTGAAGCACTACGCAACACGCCATACTACTACTGTGTGTTCCGCCGCTTGACCGGTCAGAAGAGTTTCAGCTACGTGATGAACGTTGAGGCCGACAAGTCCCTGTACGAAGAAAAGCGCTTGAACAAGGACGAGGAAGCCGAATACTATGTGCTGCTGCACTTCAGCGACGGACGAGAGAGCCATCCCTCGAACGTGGTGACGGTCAGAAGTGAGAAGTGAGAAGTGACAAGTGAATAGTGTACATAGTTTATAACGCGATATGAAGAAGACACTGAGACATCTGCTTTACGGCATCGCCGTGCTGCTGGGCGCCGCACTGGCGACGGCCTGCGGCGAATACTTCGAGGGAGTGACGACGGCGGGCGAGATGCAGCTGAGCCGCAAGGTGATTCCGCTGGTGGTGGGCGACCGCTACAGCATCCCCGTGGCGTTCTCGCCCGTAGAGCTGTCGAACAACACGGTCTACTGGCTCACTGAGGACCGGACGGTGGCCCGCTTCGTCAACGACACGCTCGTGGCCCTCAGCGAGGGCCAGACGCTGGCCTACGCCTGGAGCTCTATCGACCTGCTGCGCGACACGTGCGTGGTCGTCGTGATGCCCGGCCTGTATGAGCCGATGCCTAACTACCGCTACGACATGGTAATCTATGCCTCGGTGATGATTCATGGCACACCGCTCACCCCCGACAACCAGCACCAG